>NZ_JAMXSM010000006.1:0-73070 GCF_026131665.1 Anaerococcus sp. NML200574
TAGAATACAGAAAGAAGAATGCAGCATAAAAATTTCCTACCCCTAGGGGTAGGAAAGGACAAAGAAATAGCAGAGTAAGCTTTAACACTAACTCTGCTAATAGGTCCAACTTTATGGGGTCACCTTAATGCTCGTCTTTTTAAGTATTTACTTATAGGTCACTTTCTTGCCTAGGCCAAGCCTTCCTAAAATTATTCCAAGGATGAAGCATATTAGGGAAGGGATGAACCAGGTGAAGCCAAATTTTGCTAGGGGTAGGTTTTGTATAAGGTCTACAAGTCCTATAAGGCCAAATTTTTTGCCAAAAGTTTCTATGACAGCTGTTATAATTACTGCTGTAACCATGAGGATGTAGGCCATGTTGTAAGGGACTTTCTTATCAAAAATCATATAAAAGGCCAGGCAAATTATGATTGGATAGCCTATATTTAGGACTGGAGCTGCAAGGTTTATTATAGCATCCACACCCAAAGATGAGATGAGAAAGCTTGCTAGGGTTACAAAGATTGCTGTGTAAAGATATTTTATCTTGCCATTTGTTAAGTTTTCGATGAAATTACCAGCTGATGAGGTAAGGCCGATGGCTGTTGTAAGGCAGGCTAAGCTTACTGAGATGCTTATAGCAAATTTGCCGAAATTTCCTAGGACCATGTAGACTAGGTTTATTAGGATTTCTACACGGGAGTCTGCCTGGGAAAATATCCCACTGGCATTAGCCCCTAGATAGGTAAGTCCTCCGTAGACTAGGGCTAGAAAAACTGATGCCACACAGCCTACAGCTATGATAAAAGACATTTTTTCCTTTTGATTAGTCTTGCCATAGCCCTTTCTAATCATGTCTGTTACGACAATACCAGTAAAAAGGGGAGAGGCAAAGGCATCGATTGTTTGGTAGCCTTCGTAGAATCCTTTTACGAAAAATCCATCCTTAACATCGCTAGGAACTGGCATTCCTATTGGACTAATAATAGCCTTAACTATTAATACAAATAGGAAAAATAGGAGGAAGGGTGTTATATATTTGCCTATGATATTTACTACACTTGTTTCCCTAAAGGAAAGGATAAAGGTGATGGCAAAAAATCCTAAAGTTACAGTCCAGATAGGTAGGTTTGGGAAAAAGGACTTAAAGCCTACCTCATAGGTAGTAGCTGCTGTCCTTGGGATAGCAAAGGCAGGACCTATGCAGATGATAGATGCTATAGTTAAAATGTTAGAAAAGTTGGGGCCCACTCGCTTGCCGATATCTACAGCACGCCCTCCAGCAAAGGCTGTCATGATTACTGCAAAAATCGGAATAACAGGGTCTGCTAGCAAAAATCCTAGCATGGTAGAAGCCCATCCATCTCCAGTTATGACACCCAGATAGGGTGGAAAAATTAAATTGCCCGCACCAAAAAATATAGCGAAAAGGGCAAGTCCGCTAATAAGTATGTCTTTATTTCTCTTGTTCAAAATTGTCTCCTTGTATGTAATTCAGACTATCATTATACCTTAGCTTTTAAAAATTCAAAAAAATGTTTATTTTTTAATTAGTGGAGGATGAGAGAATTGAAAATTGTAATAGAGTTTTTATTTAATGAGTATAGAATTTAATAAAATAGCTAATATAAAAGTTCCCTTGTCTCGAGCGTAGTCGAGAGACCTATTAGCTATACTTATATCCATGATTTTCTAAGAGCAGCGCACGCATAAATTCTAAGGCTTGTGAAAATAAAGTGGTTCATGGATTAAAATAAATAATAAAGACTTAGCAGTTCTAATAGGCTTCTCCACTTCGGTCGAAGCGAGGGAATGTTGTAATTCTAATACTCGTTCCCTCAAATCTCTCGGGATAAGATTGGCATGGGTCTATATTCGAGATAATTTCATTTTTATTATAGTAAAAATTCCTACAGCTGAAAGCCATAGGAATTTGTTTTTATTTTATAAAATCTTCTTTCTCAATAAAGACTGGCATGCCGTCTTGGTAGGTCTGGGCTACTTCTCCCTGGATTAGTGGGAGGCAATAGTTTATCATTTTTTCTTCTAAGGTTTTCTTATCACCTAGCCAATCTACTGGAATCATCATCTCTCTGTTGGCTATTTCTGATGGTTTGACCTCTGTGTAGGTGACTTCATAATTATCATTATTTGCTCTTCTTAAGACTGGGACTAGGTTGGTGTGGTCGATTCCTAGCTCTGTTGCCCTATAGCCTAGTTTGTAGGCTTCTTCTGCATCTGTCTTACTTATTAGGGTGTTGGTCCTTTGGACTGTGTTTAGCTCTATTGCCCTGGATTTGACTCCTAGCCTTTCTCTAACCATAGTTGCTAGTCTTTCGCCAACTCCTGCCACTACAGGGTGGTTGAAACCGTCCTTACTATTTGAAAAGACTTCTTCGTTTAGCTTATCTTCTAGGTCCCTAAAGCCTTCAGCTAGGGCTACTATGAGGTTGTTTTCAGCCTTTAGGGCCTCTTTTATTTCATCAAAGATATCATCTAGATATTTCTCATCTTCTGGTATATAGAGGAGGTTGACCTGATCTTTTTTGGCCTTGTGGTTGGCCACAAGAGAGCTTGCTGCAAGCCAGCCTGCGTGGCGGCCCATGATTTCCACAAAGGTCACGCTTTCTAGGTCATAGATATCGACATCTGTCCTGATTGTCCTGATTGTGGATGCTATGTATTTGGCAGCTGATCCGTAGCCTGGGGAGTGATCCATACCCATTAGGTCGTTATCAATTGTCTTAGGGCATCCTATGACATGGATGTCTTCGATTTTCTTCTCTACCATGTATTTATTTAGTTTTGTGACTGTGTCCATAGAGTCGTTGCCGCCAATATAGATAAAGAGGTCGATGGCGTTTTTCCTTAGGACTTCAAAAATTTTGGCATAGTCTGGGTGGTCTAGATCATCTGATAATTTATACCTGCAGGAACCAAGTATTGATGATGGCCTGGCCATAAGTTTTTTGCCGCAATTGTCCTTGGCAAAGATTTCTTGGTCGACTTCTTCTATATGTTCTTTGAGGATGCCTTCGATGCCGTTATTTGATAGGTAGATATGGTTAAAGTCATTGTCTATGCCACCTTCAATAGCACCTGCAAGAGATGAGTTTATTACTGATGTAGGTCCACCGGATTGGGCTATTATTACATTCATTATCTTCTCCTTAAAATAAATATTCTTCTAGGTAGGCTGCTATCCCGTCTTCATCATTTGATAGGGTGATGTGATCGGCGATTTCCTTGATATGGTCAACTGCATTGCCCATGGCAACCCTTGTTCCGCCGATTTCAAACATTGTTATATCGTTCATTTCATCGCCAAAGATTAGGATATCATCTGTACCTATGCCTAGGATCTTGGCTGCTTCTAGGACAGAATTGCCCTTTGATAGGCCAAGGGGCATGACTTCGTGGTAGAACCTCAATGATTGGACTTGGACAGTCCTGTCAGCAAATTTTTCTATTAATTTTTGGCGAGGCTCGTCAATTTTTTCTGGGTCTGCTGCGAAGAGGAACTTATTTGGCTCAAAGTCAATGCTATCTCTGATGGTCTTATCTTCCTTAAGAGGGACACCTAGGTTTTGGGCTTCCCAATTGCTATAATGCTTGCTAGCATCATCTGTTATTATGTAATCTCCCTTTGGCACCATTAGCTCTAGGTCAAGATTTTTGGAAAATTTTAGGATTTCTTTGGCAAGACTTAAGTCCATTGGATGGTTGGCTAGTATCTTCTTTTCTTTATAATCATAGAGCATGCCACCATTAAAGGATGAGATAAGACCACCAAATTCGTCAAATTTGAGGGCAGAAGCTAGGGCATAGATTCCAGAAGTAGGCCTTCCTGAGGCTATCATGACCTCATGTCCTTCTTTGCTTGCCCTTATTAGGGCGTTTTTTGTCCTTTCTGTAATTTGACTCTTGCTATTTACAAGTGTTCCGTCTACGTCTACTACAATTAGTTTCGTCATTTTCTTCCTTTCTTTTCCTTACAAAATATTCTTTTCTAAATATAGGGCTATGCCGTCATCATCGTTTGTCGGGCAGATATCATCGGCAAGATTTTTGATATAATCACTGGCATTTGCCATGGCAATTCCAGTGCCTGCCATCTCTATCATGGTTTCATCGTTGATTTCATCGCCAAAGGCTAGGGTATCCTTGTGGTCAATTCCATAAAAGTCAGCTATTTCCAAAAGGCTTCTGCCCTTGTGAATACCAGCTGGCATGCAGTCTAGAAATTGGGGCATAGAATGGATCGGGTTTACCTTACCCTTAAATTTTTCTTCAAAATCTGACTTTACCTTTTCAATTAGACTAGGTTTTGCCGAAAATAAAAGTTTGTTTAGGTCAAAATCAAGCTTATCTGCTAAATCTTTTATGATTTCTACTTCTAGCTTGTTTTTCTTTGAGAGAAAGTCTAGGTCGTAGGCATCATCTTTTTCTGCAAGGATTTTATTATCGTGATAAATTAAGTAATTAAGGCCAAGGCTTTTGCCGTAAGCAATCATTTCCTTCACGACTTCTCTTGGGATAGTGTGGTTTATGATTGGCTGATTTTTGGAAAGGTCAAAGACTAGGGCGCCATTTGAGCTTGCTACAAGGCCGCCTTCATGCCTATCAAAAAGCTCTTTTGCGACCTTGATCGATCCGTAAAAGTCCCTACCAGTGATGATTACGACCTTATAGCCGAAATCTAGGACTTTTTCTATGGTTTCTTTACTTTTCTTACTTATGGTATTTGTGCTTGTTAGTAGGGTCCCGTCCAGGTCTACTGCAATTAGTTTTTTAGTCATATTATAGGCTAAAGAGCTCGTCTCCTACTTCTACATTTTCTGCTTCTGATAATTTAACTTTTTTGATGGTTGGATTAGTGATAACTACTGGGGATTCTAGGCTATAGCCAGCTTCTTTGATCGCATCAAGATCAAATTCTAGAAGGAGGTCGCCTTTTTTGACCTCTTGGCCAGATTTTACGAATGCATTAAAGCCCTTGCCTTCAAGCTCAACTGTCCCTATGCCAACATGGACTAGGACTTGGATGCCTCTTTTACTTTCAACTCCAATAGCGTGTTTGCCGTGGGCAACCATCGTAATCTTGCCATCGCATGGGGCAAAGACCTTGCCCTCATCGGCTATGATAAGAGCACCAGGCCCTACGATTTGTTCAGAAAAAATTAGGTCGCGGCAATTTTTTATTTCTGTAATTTCCCCCTTAATTGGGGCATAAAATATCTTGTCTTCTTTGGTAAATATATTTTTTATGTCATCTATTATTGACATTGGCTCACCTCTTTTTATGTATGCAAAACTGTCTCTTAATCACTATACCACAAATGAAGTCTTTGTTAGCTTTATATGTATAAGTTAAAAAACTAGCAAATAAAAATTCGCTAGTTTTTCTTATGATTATTTATTTTCGTTTTCTACCCTTATATTTTCATCTAATAATTTTAGGTAGTAGGTCTTGGCCATCTCTATGCTAAAGATAGATGAATCTTTGAAAAAGGCCTTGATTTCATCGATTAGGGCCTTGGTTTTGGCATCTTCACCATATTTTTCCTTAAGGTTTGAGGCCTTTTCTAATTGGCCATTTATCTTATGGATAAGGCCCATGGTCCTTGCTTCTCTGTCATTTTCTATTAAAAGCTCTCTTAGGGACCACTTGATATTATTTTCTGTAACTCCTGCCTTGTGTTGTACATTGACCTGATTATTTCTAAGGGCATCGATTACATCAAACATCTTTTGATTGTCAAAATTGGAAAATAGGATGAAGTCAAAGTCGATATTTGCTTCTTTATCTATTACTTCCTTTTTGCTTTCAGCAAAGCCCTCAAGGCCTAAAAGGTAGCCAACTAGGTGGTCTACTTCCTTTTCGTCTACTTCTATTATATTTACATCGTGGGTGTCGCAAATTTGTTTAAATTTATCAAAATCACTATTTAAGTGGGATTTGTAGTATAAAATATCTGCCATTTTTTCCTCATTTCTTTTACTAAATACATATAAATTATACTAATCATAAAATTTTGTTCAAATTTCTAAAAATGGGTATAAATTATTTAAGAACCTAGGAGGCTATATGACTGAAAGAGTAATTAATTTAGAAAAAAAACTAGTTAAGACTGATAAAATTTTAAGAAAGGTGCGTCAGACTAGGGCTATTGTGATTAAAAGCCTACAGTCTATTGACAATAAATATGATTTTTCTGCAAGCTCCTGGCTTAGGGGCAATTTCCTCGGTAATTTTATAAGGGGATCAAAGATTGATAAGATGAACAAAAATATCGACAGGGTCCAAAAGTCTATGCTTAAACTTGAGGCTGACCTCATGGTTTATGATATTGATAATGACACAAATCTTGCGGGATTTTTAAGGCTCCCATCAAAGATGAGCGAATCGGGCAAGGTGACTAATAAATTTACCGATATTGGCCTTAGGGCTTCGATGAGATTTAGGCAATTTGATGTAGTTGTAAGCCTTAGAAATCTGGAAACTCTTATAAAAAGGCTTGAAGAAATTAGACATGAACTTAAAAATGACCTTAAAGGATCTATGGGTTATTTAGAATGAAAAAAATGACTAGGCAAAAGTTAAACTTTCGCTTAGTCATTTTTTATTCAAAAATTTCTAAATTATTGTCAATTAGCTTGTTTATAGCATAGGCTACACCATTTTGTAGGTTAGACTTGGTGATGAATTTGGCGTGTTTTTTTAATTCATCGACTGAATTTGCCATGGCCACAGGAAAGCCAGTTTGCTCTAGCATTGGTATGTCGTTTTTCTCGTTGCCTATGGACATGATTTCATCAGGAGTGATATCTAACATCTCCGCCATAAGCTTTACGGCGTGGCCCTTGTTGGCCTTTTTGTTCATGACCTCTATGAGGAAGGGTGCGGTTTGGACTGCATAATAATCTTCATTAAGGATTTTTAGTTTGTTTTTAAGAACCTTATTTATACTTGCTCTTGAGCCTAAAATCAGAAATCTACCGAAGTCCTTGTCTTTGGATACTTTGTCGTAGTCAATCTTAGTTAATTTTAGCTGGTTGATTGCTGCATCCATTTGAGTATAAAAATTTGGTTCTTTATGCCTTGAATAAAAACCTATATCATCCATAGCGGATACTTCTACATCATAAGGAGTCATTAGGTCATCAAGTTTTTTAAGATCATCAATAGTTTGGAAATTTCCTCCAATTGCTTTGCCGGTCGCATTATCAAAGATATATGAACCATTTTGGCAGACTGTAAAATGCCCCTTTCTATTTAGGCCTAGCCTTCTTATATATTTTTCCATTGAATGATATGGCCTGCCGCTGGCTAGGGCTATATGGACTCCCATATCCCTTGCCCTATCGATTGCTTCTATGTTTTTTTTGCTGAGTCTCTTAAGTGGGGTGACAAGTGTACCGTCCACATCAATAGTAATTAATTTAATCATACTAGTATTATACTATATTATTTTATATTTAAGAGGTCTTTGTACTCATCAGGTGATTTACGAATCCTTGTTGGGTCTTTAAAAAAGTCAGTTGCAAGCCTTTTAACTACAGGGCCTAGCATGATTAGGGCGTAGAGGTTTGGTAGGGCCATTAAGGCATTTAGGATATTTGCAATAATCCAAACAAGGCCCAGATCAACATTTGCACCAACAAAGACAAAGATTATATACAAAATCCTATAAGGAATTACAATCTTATCTCCAAAAAGATAGGTGAGGGCGGTTTCTCCATAATAAGCCCAACCCATGATTGTAGATAGGGCAAAAAGAGTTAGGCCAATACTTACTACATAAGACCCGTAATTTGTGGACTCTGCGAAGGCATTTGCCACAAGGCTAGAGGCATCAGAGCTAGATGTCCATGATATTTGGCTTGTTAGGATGACAAGGGCTGTCATGGTACAGATAATAATTGTATCAACAAAAACCTCACTCATTCCCCAAAGCCCTTGGCGGCAAGGGTGGTCTGTAGAGGCACTTGCATGGGCTATAGGTGAAGAACCAAGACCTGCTTCGTTGGTAAAAACACCCCTAGCAACACCAGATGAAATAACTTGTTTAAAAGTAAGGCCGACAAAAGATCCGCCAAGGCTAGCTGGTGAAAAAGCTCCTAGGAAAATTGACTTGAAAGCCGGAATTATATAGGCCCTATTTAAAAATAAAAGATAAATAGAACCGAGTATATAAAGTAGGCTCATAAGAGGGACAAGCTTTGAGGTAACCTTGCTTATTGAAGAGATCCCTCCAACAATTACAAAGCCAACAATAATAGCCAAGATAAGGCCTGTAATAAGAGGATTGATATTGTAATTGCTCTTAAGGACACCTGCTATAGCGTTTGATTGGGTAGAATTGCCTATACCAAAAACAGCAATACCAGCAAATAGGGCGAAAGTTTTGGCAAGGCCATTCTTTCCTAGACCATTTTTAATGTAATACATAGGTCCACCCACAAAGCGTCCGTCCTTATTTTCCCTAAAGGCAAGGGCAAGGCTTACCTCGGAAAATTTGGTAGCCATACCGAAGATAGCGGCCACCCACATCCAAAAGATAGCCCCAGGTCCACCCAAGATAATGGCAAGGGAGACACCTACGATATTGCCGGTACCGACAGTAGCAGCAAGGGCAGTAGAAAGGGCCGCAAAAGGAGAAATATCTCCGTCATGGTCCTTATGTGACTTATCAAACACCTTTAGGAGAGTATTCCTAAGGGCAAAGCCAAGTTTTCTAAATTGAAGGCCGCCCAAAACAAGAGTCAAGATAAGGCCAGTGCCCATAATGCCAAGAATAAGGGGGGCTCCCCAAAGAAATGTATTAATTGCTTCAAAAAAATCTTTCATATGTATCTCCTTTCATAATAGTATTTTATTATTTTATCCGCATTTTTATGATTTACAAAAATAAATATTTTCTTGTCAATCTACTCGCAAAGCCCTAAAACATCGCTAAATTTATTTCGATAAACTTATAAATTAACAAGGAAATTAGCATATTTTATAAAAAAATTATAAGAAGAATTTATTCTTAGGCCTAAAACCGGTATAATGTAGAAGTAAAGACGAGTTTAACAGATTAAGAAAGGATATAAAATGATTATAGGAATACCTAAAGAGATTAAAGACCAAGAATCTAGAGTGGCTGTAGTACCAGGTGCTGTGGCTGATTTAGTTAAAAATGGAAATGAAGTTTTAATAGAAAAGGGAGCTGGTGAGGGCTCTGGAATTAGCGATAAGGACTATGAAGAAGCAGGTGCAAAAATAATTGATAAGGCTGCTTATGTATGGGAGAAGGCTGAGATGATCTATAAGGTCAAGGAGCCTCTTAAGGAAGAATACAAATACCTCAGAGAAGGACTCATCCTTTATGCCTACCTCCACCTAGCAGGAAATGCTGAGCTTACAGAAGAATTGCTAAAGAAAAAGGTAACTGCAATTGGTTTTGAAACTGTAGAGAAGGATAGAAAGCTACCACTTCTTCAACCAATGAGTGAGATTGCTGGTAGGATGGCTGTCCAAGAAGGGGCAAGATACCTAACTAAACCAGAAGGTGGTAGGGGAATCCTCCTTCAAGGTGTGCCAGGAGTAAGACCTGCCCATGTTGTAATTGTAGGGGCTGGTACAGTAGGTACAGCAGCAACAAGGATAGCAGTAGGTATGGGAGCTAGGGTAACAGTTCTAGATGTAAATATCGATGCCCTAACCAAACTTCACAACCTCTTCCCAGATAAGATTGAAACCCTTTATTCAAACCCTCTAAACATTGATGAGGCAGTAAGTGGGGCGGACCTAGTTATTTCTACAGTCCTAATCCCAGGTAGACGTGCTCCTCAACTTGTAAAGGTAGATACAGTCAAGAAAATGAAGGAAGGTTCTGTAGTAGTGGATGTGGCTATAGACCAAGGTGGTTCTACAGATATCACAAAAGATCACGCAACAAGCCACACTGATCCAGTATTTAATAAATACGGCGTAATCTTCTATGCTGTAGCAAATATACCAGGTGCAGTAGCTATGACATCAACCTACGCCCTATCTAATGCCACAACCCTCTATGCTAAGGCAATCGGAAAGGAAGGACTTGCGGCAGCTGTTGAGAAATTCCCAGAACTTAAGAGTGGAATCAATCTCTATGACGGCAAGGTAGTCCTTGAATCAATAGCAGAAGATACAGGTCACGACCTAGCTGAATTAAATCTTTAATTAAAATAAAAATGCCAGGAAGCTTAAGTTTTCCTGGTTTTTCTTTGCTTGAATATATTTTTAGGTATACCTAAAAATATATTTTGACAAAATAAATAAAGATGTTATAATAAACTTAAGAAAAATTTTAAAAGGAGTTATTATGACAAGGAAAATATTATTTAGCCTCTTAGCCTTACTTGTATTTGCAGGCTGCGGAGCTAAAACAAATAATACTGACAAAAGTGCAGAGACAAAAGAAGAAGTAAAGAGCGAAGAGAGTTCAAATCCTTCAAAGAAAAACATCACAGCTACAACTACTTTTATAGCCGATATGGTAAAGGAACTAATAGGTGATAGGGCTAATCTTTCTATGATTATCCCAGCTGGAGAAGACCCACACCTTTATGTTGCAAAGCCTGAAGATTATAACAAGATAAAGGATGCCGACCTAGTTTTATACCACGGACTTCACTTTGAAGGCAAGATGGTAGATGCCCTAGAAGCAAGCGGCTATGCAGTAACCGAAACCTTCCCTAAGGATAAGATTGGTCAAATGGACCAAGATGGGGAGACTATAGTAGACCCACACTTCTGGTTTGATATAGACCTATACAAGGAGGCCTTCACTAATACAGCTAACAAGTTAAAAGAGCTTTATAAAGATGATGAGGAAGTGATTAAAGAAATTGACAAAAACCACGACAGGTATATAAAAGAGCTCGATGATCTTGATGAATATAACAAAAAAGAGCTTGCAAAAATCCCAGAAGAGTCAAGATATTTAATCACCCCACATGATGCCTTCAATTATTTCTCAAGAAGATATAAGATTGAAGTATTAGCCCCACAAGGAGTTTCAACAGATTCTGAAGTATCAAATAAGGACCTTGAAGATACTGCAAGCTTTATAGCAGACCACAAGATTAAGGCAATCTTTGCAGAATCAACAACAAATCCAGAAAGAATGGAAAAATTAAGAGATGTTGTAAAATCTAAAGGTTTTGAAACAGAGGTAGTATCAGGCGAGGGTCAAGAGCTATATTCAGACTCCCTATCCAAAGAAGGCGGGGAAGCTGACACCTTTATAAAAATGTACAAACACAATGTAGACTTAATAGTAGGTAAGCTTAAATGAGACCTGCAATTGAAGTAAAGAACCTTTCCGTCTCTTACGAAAAAAACCAGGTACTTTCTAAGATAGACCTCACTATCCCCCTAAATTCAAGAACAGCCATAGTAGGAGCAAATGGAGCAGGCAAGTCCACCCTACTTAAGGCTGTTCTTGGCCTAATTAAAAAAGACTCGGGCGAGGTCAAGATTTTGGGCAAAGACCTTAAGGATGCCAAGCTTGACCTAGCCTATGTTCCCCAAAAAGATTCGGTCAATTGGAACTTCCCTATAAGGGTCTATGATGTTGTAAAGATGGGAAGATTCCCTTATTTGGGTTCCTTTAAGAAATTAAGAGCTATAGATAAGGAGAAAATCGACCATGCCATGGAAGAAATGGGCATAGCTGACTTAAAGGACAGACAAATATCAAAGCTTTCTGGTGGTCAAAAGCAGAGGGTCTTTCTAGCAAGGGCCCTAGCCCAAGATGTGGACCTATACATCCTTGATGAGCCCCTCACAGGAGTTGATATCAAGACAGAAGAGATAATAGCCAAGGAATTTAAAAACCTCCAGGCCAAGGGCAAGACAATTATATCAGTCCACCACAATATCTATAGTCTAAATAGGTATTTTGACCACCTTCTAGTTTTAAATGGAGGAGTCCAATATTCAGGTCCTCTTAATGTGGATGGCATTGATAGTCAGATAGATAAGGGATTTAGGGGCTAATATGGATGTATTATTTTCATACTCATTTAAAATCATAGCCATAGGGACAATTCTCCTTGCAAGTCTTGCAAGCCTTGTGGGAATTATCAATGTCTACAAGGACCAATCCCTAATCGGCGATGCCATGGGCCATTCGACCTATGCAGGCCTAGTTTTAGCCTTTATCCTAACAGGTATGAAGTCTAGTTGGGTCCTATTGATTGGGGCCTGCCTATCTGCGGCTCTTTCCTATTTTTTGATAGAATATTCAAGCAAGAATACAAAGATTGGCCCAGATGCAAATATGGCCATATACTTGTCGGGATTTTTTGGCCTAGGACTTGTTTTAAAGTCTTATATTCAGGGCAATCCAGCCTTTGCATCATCCAGACAAGCTGGCCTTGATAATTACATCTTCGGCCAAGCTGCCTATCTTTTGGAAGATGACATCTGGCTAATAGGAGGAGTCCTTCTTATTGCCCTGATAATTTTTGCCTTAAATTACAGGCATATCAAGGCCTATCTCTTTGATCCGGAATTTGCTTATATGGTAAATATAAATACAAAAATCCTGGATAGCTTGGTATTATTTATCACAATCCTAACCATAGGTGTGGGCATAAAGGCAGTTGGGGTTATTCTCATTGCATCCTTTATGGTTCTACCGACACTCGCAGCTAGTAAGCTTTCACACTCCTTTGGCAGGGTTTTGGCCATATCTATTGTAATTTCAGCCCTTTCAGCCTTTATAGGTTCTTATATTTCAACAATCTATAGCGGGTTTTCGACAGGGCCTACCATAATAATTATCCAGGCAAGCTTTGCCATCCTTGCCCAAATCATAAAAATTCTAAGGAGGAAGTAATGACAGATGCACTCATAGTTTTAATACTCACATCCATATCATGTTCGCTGCTTGGAATATTTTTGGTTTTAAGAAAGCTATCTATGATGACAGATGCCATAAGCCACTCAGTCCTACTCGGCATAGTTTTGGCCTTTTTTCTAGTTAGGGATTTAGATAGTCCACTTCTAATAATCGGGGCAAGCCTTATGGGCCTAGTGACTGTGTTTTTGATAGAATCTATTGGCAAGCTCAAACTTGCCAAGCTAGATGATGCCACAGCCATAGTCTATCCCCTTCTATTTTCAATAGCGGTCATCCTGATTAGTAAATTTTTTAGAAATGTCCACCTAGATACAGATATTGTCATGATGGGCGAGGTGATTTTCTCATCCATGATAAGGACGGAAATTTTTGGGATAGAGATGTCAAAATCAATCCTTGAAGCGGCCTTAAGCCTAATATGCGTAATAGCTTTCATAGGCATATTTTATAGGAAATTAAAGATAGGAAGTTTTGATGAAGAATTTGCATCCCTTGTTGGAATTTCAACAGGTCTTATCTTTTATAGCCTGATGACAATTACATCCTTTGTGGCAGTAACATCCTTTAACAATGTCGGGGCAATAATTGTAATTTCATTTTTCATAGGGCCGGCTGCAATTGCTCTTTTATTTGCAAGAAGTCTTAGGGAAGCTTTCTTGCTAGCGACTCTTGCTTCAATTATAAACCCAAGCATAGGTTTTTATCTTGCCATTAATTTTAATGTATCCATAACAGGTATGATTGCAACAATCAATATGGCAAGCTATTTAGCTTTAATCATCATAAAGAAGTATATTTTAGATAGGAGTAGAAATTATGGAAAAAATCAATCCTCAAAGAGAGGACTATCTAACAATAATATACAAATTGATGCAGGAAAATGATAAAATCACCAACAAGGATATTTCCCAAGCTCTTGACATAAGCCCACCATCAGTCACAGAGATGCTTAAGAAACTCAAGACTGAGGGCCTCATAAAGGATGATAAGACAAATTTTCTGACAGATAAGGGAGTAAGCCTAGCAAGGCTATTAATATCTAAGCATAGGCTTTGGGAATATTTTCTCCAGGAGACCTTGGATTATTCATGGAAAGACGTCCACGAAATAGCAAATAAGCTCCAATCAGCCACACCGGATGACCTTTTAGATAAGCTAAACGACTTTTTAGGTCACCCTAAATATTGTCCCCACGGATCAGTTATCTATATAAATAACGAAGGTACGGGTCGTGACCTAGTGAGGATGAGCGAAGCTAAGGCAGGAGCGACCTACACCATAAGAAGGATAAGGGATGAGCGTAGTCTTTTAAATTATGCAGAGTCCATGGGTATCGATATAGGTGATAGGGTAAAAATTGTAAAATTTGACCCTTTTGATATGACTGCCATCATCGAAAAAGATGGCATAGAAAAGAGGATTTCGCCAAAGGCCTGCGTAGATATATATTTGCTAGAGGAAGATGATGGAGATAAATAAAAAACGCTTCAGGGATTTTGGTTCCTATATGAAGCTTAAATTTAATAAAAAGATTATAAAGCTCCCACTTGACGGGGGCTTTACTTGTCCAAATAGGGACGGAAGCCTGTCAAGTGATGGATGTATCTTTTGCTCAGAATCAGGATCAGGAGAATGGACTTATGGGAAAAAATCCCTACATGATCAAATAGTCTACCAGAAAGCTCGCCTGTCAAAAGCAGGTAGGAATGAGGCTTATCTTGCTTATTTTCAAAATTTTACAAACACCTACGGGCCCATTGACAAATTAAGAAAAATCTACTATGGTGTACTTGAAGAAGAAAATATTATAGGTCTTGCCATTGCAACCAGGGCAGATTGTTTAAATGACGAGGTTCTTGACCTTTTGGAAGAGTTATCCAAGAAGACCTTTCTCATAGTAGAGCTAGGCATGCAAAGTGTAAATGATAGGACCCTTAAGCTTATAAATAGGGGCTATGATCATGCTACTTTTGACTTTGGAATTCGTAAATTACATGCCAGGAAAATTAAGACCTTGGTCCATTTGATAATAGGACTTCCTTATGAAAATATTGATGATTACAAAAAAGCCATCAACTATATAAATGAGATTAGGCCCTGGGGAATCAAAATCCACAACCTCTATATAGAAAAGGATACAAGGCTTGAAAAATTCTATAGGGACAATGACCTTTCTTATGACATGACAGAGGATTTTTATGTAGATACTATAGTAGAAATTCTCACTCATTTGGATAAGGATATAGTAATTAATAGGCTAACAGGAGATGGGCTGAGGGATGCTATAGCTTATCCTTCCCGGGCTAAGAACAAGGGCAAGATTCTAACAAAAATTGACAAGATGCTAAAGGAAAAAGACCTAAGACAGGGGGATTTATGGAAAGAAAATTAGACAGCAAATTTTATACAAATAGCCTAGCTAGTGATGGCCTTTACACAGATAGGAGTAAAACCCTACTTTTGGTGGTAGACATCCAACCAAAGTTAATGACAAGTGTAGAAGAAGGCGAGAGGGTGACAAAAAATACAGTCGGCCTAATAAAGGCCTTTAAGGCCTATGACCTTCCTATCATAGCCACAGAACAATATCCAAAGGGCCTTGGCAGGTCAGATGAGAGAATACTTGCTGAGCTTTGCGATGAGAAAATATTCCCAAAGACAAGTTTTAATGCCCTAATTCCAGAAGTTTTGGACTTCATTAAGGACAATGATATTAAAAATGTTGTAGTAACAGGAGCTGAAGGCCACATCTGCATCTACCAAACTATAAGAAGCCTTCTAGATCTAGGTCTAAATGTCTTTTATGTAGATGATGCCATTGAATCATTTACCAATGAGCTTAAAGATGGTGCTAAGGCTTCCCTAAGAGACATGGGAGCAGTCCTTGTAAATACAGAATTAATCTTATTTGACCTTGCAATTGACAGCAAGGATTCTAATTTCAAATTAATTTCAAATTTAGTAAAAGAATTAAGAAAGTAGGAAAAAATGACAAATTTACCAAAATGTCCAGCCTGTGGTGAAGATTTCACCTACCAAGATGGCCATATGTATGTTTGCCCGATATGTTTTCACGAGTGGTCAGATGAAGAGCCAGTCGTAGAAGAAGAGAAAAAACTAAGAGATGCTGTAGGAAATATTATAGAAAATGGTGCTAAGGCCACAATTATCAAAGACCTTAAGATGGGCTCTGAAGTTGTAAAACAAGGAAGCAAGGTCACAAATGTAAGGATTTTAGATGAAGAAGTAAATGGCCACGACCTAGATGGCAAGGTAGAAGGCTTTGGAAGTCTTTATCTTAAATCATCTGTAATAAAAATTGTAAAATAAAAGATTCCCCAAGTTGATCTAAAATTAACTTGGGGAATCTTTTTTATAATTTCTGTATCAGGCCTAGAACTTAGGGTATAATGACCTAAGATTACAAGTAAAGGAAAATTATGAAAATAAAAAAGATTTTGGCAATCGTCTTTGTCTTTGCCCTTTCTTTTATAGGCAGCAAATTTGCCCTTGATTTCTTAAACCAAAGGACAGATCCAACCTATGCGGGCAGTGGCTTTGAAGATAATGCCGTAAAGAAAAGTGACAATGAATATTTAATTTTGATGGTCGGTGTAGACCAGGCAGCAGGTGAGGAAAATAACGAAGACTTTACCAGAACAGATACCATAATGCTCCTTAAGGCCAACACCAAGGATGGAACAATTAAGCTTTTATCAGTACCAAGAGATTCTAGGGTTAAGATTAGAACAAGCTTTGATAAGGTAAATCACGCCCATGCCTTTGGAGGTATAGAGCTAACTATCCAGACTCTAAGAAACTTCTTAGGTCTTGACATAGATTATTATGTTCAAATAAATTACAAGGCCCTAGTAGACATAGTAGATGCTATAGGTGGAGTAGATTACCAAGTGCCAGAAGGCGTTGAAATAGATAAGTGGGGCATTCATGTCAGACCTGGTATGAACCACTTCGATGGAACACAGACCATGTGGTACTTAAGAACCAGACACATCTATCTAACAGGAGATATAGGAAGGGTTGGAGCCCAACAAGACTTTGTAAAGGCCATGGTAGACCAAGCAGTCAAAAAATCTAAACAAATGAATTTGATGACAATAGCCTCAACCTACATCAAATATGTTAAAACCAACCTACCAATGTCAGTAATAGCTGATCTCTTATCAAATATAGATACTTTCTCATCAGATAAGGTAGAAACATTCACAGTTCCAGGCCATGAAGAGACTATAAATTCCACAAGCTATTATATACCAGATGTAGAAGAAACTTGGGCCATAAGAGATAAGGTCTTTGCTGACTTTAAACTATCAAAATGGAAGGAAGAAGACTCAGGTTTTGTAACAAACGATGAAGAGGAAAGTAGTGAGGAAAGTACTCCAGATACTAAAACCTTCATACCAAACCTAGCCAAGCCACAACCAAGCAATGAGGCTCCAGTCTATAATCAAGCTCCTTCTTATAATAATAATTATAACTATAACAACAACACCTATAGGCAAAATAACACCAATAATAATTCAAATAATAACTACAATTATCAGAATTCTCATGAAGAAGAGTATGAACAGACACCTAGCCACAATCAAAGCACAGAGCCTGTAGAAGAAGAAAGACCAACTCCTGCCAAACCAGAACCAAATCAAAGTCCGGCCAAGGAAGCTCCTTCAGGCAATGAATCAAACATAATAGAATATGAACCTATGCCAAGCATAGATGGAGAAGGTCAATCAGAAGGTGAGTAGAGATGACAAGTAAAAGAAGACAAAGAAAAGATGAACATATAGAAAATTATCTAAAGACAGAACCTATTAGGGGAACACTTTTAGATGATATTTATATAGAGCATAATTCCCTAGCAGAGCTAAGTCTAGACGAGATAGACACAAGCGTGACCTTCCTAGGCAAAAAGATATCCATGCCTGTCATGATAAATGCCATGACAGGGGGTGGAGAGGTAAGCTCTGATATAAATGAAGACCTATCATCAATCTGTGCCAGCTTAAACATACCAATGGCCCTAGGCAGCCAAGCCATTGGTCTTGAGGAAGAAGATTCGGTAGAATCTTTTAGCCTCATAAAGGATAAGGACCTTGTAAGGATAGGCAATCTAGGAGCTGAAAGAAGCCTAGATGATTTCAAAAACGCAGCAGGCATGATTGATGCCCACGCCATGCAAGTCCACCTAAACCTAGCCCAAGAGCTCTTCATGCCTGAAGGTGATAGGGACTTCAGGGGCTGGAAGGACAATATTAGAAATTTAAATGAAAATCTAGATATCCCAATAATTGTAAAGGAAACAGGCAATGGCCTTTCAAAAGCATCTGTTAAGACCCTCTTAGATATGGGAATTAAATATGTAGATATAGCCGGCTCTGGCGGCACAAATTTCATCGAAATCGAAGATATGAGAGATTTTGAGGAAGATTATAAGGAGTTTTACTCTTGGGGAGTGCCAACAGCCAAGGCAATAATTGATGCTAGAAGCCTATCAGATGATCTATTTATCATAGGCTCAGGCGGTATAAAAGATGCCCTAGATATGGCCAAGGCCCTAATAATAGGAGCTGATATGACGGCTATAAGCGGTGAAGCATTGAGATACTTGACCCTCGGAGGCTACGATGCTTGCTATGATTATCTTCTAGAGCTTAGGGAAAGACTTGTAAAAGTCATGGCCCTTTTGGGAGTTAAATCTATAAAAGAACTTAAAAAGATTGATTATAAGGTCACAGGCAGACTTAAAGAATTATTAGATTAAAAAAACTAGATGGCAGGAAAATTCTCCTTGTCATCTAGTTTTTATTTGTCTTATTTTATCTATATCTTATGTTTGAATTTACAGTTTCTATATCCTTGCCCAGGCAATATTTAATGTAAGGGACTAGGTAGTCCTTGTCTATGGCCTTTGGTCCAAAGATTAGTCTTTGGTATTTAAGGTCGTAATCTTCTAGGTAGGTGCCTAGAAATGGCAGAGGAAAGGTCCTATTAGTGTATTTGATTTCCTTAAAATAACCCCTGTTTTGGTCCTGGTCTAGGTCTACAAGGATCCTATATTCGCTTTCGTAGGCGTAGTGGTCCTTTTTGAAATAATAGGAAATCTTATCAAGTTTTAAATAAATTTCGTTATTTATAGCCCTTAAAAGCTCGGACTTATTTTTTTCTCCAAGCTTGTAGGTCTCCTTTATCTTTTCTAGATAGAAATTATAATCCATTTTTAATTTATTAAGAAGTCCGTAGATTTCAGCACTTTGTGGGTCTTCCTTGCCATCGCCTATATAAAATACCTTAATCAGCTGGATTTTCTTATCATTTATGACTGACTTTACAAATTCTTTAGAAAATTCTAAAAAGACTCCCTTGGTATCATCAGCATATTGCTTCCACATTGGCAGGCTATCAGCGGCAGATGAGGCTGATAAGAGATAGATTTTATTATTTCCGTTATTATCCCTGGCCAGGTAGTCGCTATCTCCATCGTTTAAAAATTCAAATAGGGCCTTGCCTTCCATCGGGTCATTTAACATCCTAGCATTGGTAAGTCTTAGCCTATTTCTATATTTTTCATCGATTTCTTCTATGCTATCATCGATTAGAAATTGGAGATTGTCTAGGGAAGTGTAATGGCCTATGCGAAAATTTTTACTATCCTTTTTGAGATTTTCATAATCAGAGGGTTTTATGGTTAGTTTTTCTATCAATTGATCTATATCATAGACTATAGCTTCTTCAAAGGCGGCTAATTTATCAGAACTAGACCCTATTTTATTATAAAAGTCGTTGAGCTTTGAAAAAATATTTAGGCTGTCCCTAAATTCGATTTCTAGGCAAGAAAGATATTTCCTATAAAAACTTTGAGGCCTTTTGACCTTGCTTTGGCTTATGTCTTTTAGCTGATCGAGGGCTAGGGATACAAATTCATAGGTGTAGGTGTTTTCCTTATACCTGGCTATTTTTATTTTTTCGTTTACCTTGGCAAATATATCTATAAGCTTATAAGGCCCGTAAAAATCATTTAAGACATTAGCAATCTTTAGGAAGGATAGGCTAAAACTGTCAAATTCCCTAAGGAGGGAGTCCTTGATTAGGGTGTGGTAGCCCATATTCTTATTATCAAAATAGGAAGTGTCTTTGAGGATTAGGTCATTTAGGCCTTCAAGAACCTTTTTGGTCTTAGCTTTGCCCAGATTTTCTGTCAAGCTTATATAATAAGAAGGGTCTGCAAAGACTGAAATATAGCCGGTAAGATTATTACTTATTTTTATAATTTCTCTATAGTGGCCAAAGTCTTCCCTTAAGAGGTCAAAGGTCCTAGTTTTGATTGGATTTTCCTTGGATGTATCTATAAAGGAATCAGCTTCCCTGTAGATTTTGATTTGACCAAGCTCTCTTATTTCCTTATTCTCATCCTTTGATTTGTATCTTAGAAGAAATTTGGTTTGAAATTTAAAATCTATCCGAGATGAGTTTTCTAGATAGATATTATCAAGGAAAGATGTTGGGATCTCGTCGATTTTTATTTCATAATCATAGGGGTAGAAAAAATATCCTATATCATCTATTATCTCTTCTTTGGAGCAGACTAGGTCGTGGTTATTTATAAAATCTACAAATTCATTGAGCTTAAAAATATAGGTCTGATCTATTTTTACAAAAAACTTATCCCTTATAAGCTTATCCGATAAAAGTAGACGGATTAGGTTCTCATCATAGGCATATGTCTTGGCGTAGAGCTTTTCTTTTGAGATTTTACCAGACTTACTGTAGTCATTTTTTAATAAATTTATGAGACTTTTTTCGATTATTTCCATTTGCAGATACTCCTTTCTTCTATTATACTCCAAGAAAAAAGCCTGCCCTAAAGGTCAGACTCTTTGTAGATTTCTATGGATTGGACTATGCCATTTAGGGTCTCTAATTTTATCTTGTAGCCATCACTTGCCACTAGGTAGTAGGCCTTCATTGTTTGATTTTGATTATTTGGATCTTCTGTAAGTTCATCCTTAAACCTATTTTGAAGATCATAGATAGAATCTTCTAGCTTTACTCCCCTTACTTCAAAGTCCCTGTTGTTATTAATAACTGAGGCCTTAAGACTTTTAATTTCCTTATTTTCTATAGAATCCAGGTCCATATTAAAGTAGGCCTCCAGGAGGTAAAATTCCTTGTAGACTTCGTTATTTACCCCATCTGTAAACCAGGTAGGGTTTGGATGGTAGGAATCTCCTTCTCGTGAAATTGTGGCTATGATTTTGCCATTTTCATCCTTGGTTGAATAGGTGAAGCCATTTTGGGTGAAATTTTTTAGTTTTAGCGGGAATTGATAGAGCTTACCCTCTATTATGAAGGATGAGTCAGATTTAAACTTTGTAGACTGAGCGATTTCAGGCGATGTGGTCTTGTATGGACTTGCCACAGGGGCTAGGGCCTTTTCTAGGCTTATTAGGATGGGATAGGTAAAAATCAGCACAAGGTTAAGGACGATAAGCCCTAAAATTGGTGACCTAAAGTGCTTATCTACCCCATCTATAAGGCCAATAAGACTTCCTAATATACCAAGGCCTGCACAAATTACACTGGCCAGGGCAAGGGGCCTTTTAAAGCCTAAAATATCTATGTATGAATATCTATAGATAAAACAAATAGTTAAGATTAGGATGCCTAGGATGAATGTTCCTGTATAAATTTTAATATTATCAATCTTCTTCACTGTATTTTCTCCCTACTTTTAAACAAATCTTGACTAGATTTTACACTTAACTTAAAAAATGTCAAAATACATGTTATAATAAAAATATACAATAAATATGAAAGGATATATTATGTTTGATTTTGAAAAAGCAAGAGCAAGAGTTAGTGAAGTAACAAACCCTACACATTTGATTTATTCCGAAGTTTTTTCTGAAGGATGCAATAACAACGTTTACATAAAGCCAGAAAACCTTCAAAAAACAGGATCATTTAAGCTAAGAGGTGCCTATAACAAGCTATCTAAGCTTGATAAGGAGGCGGCAGCTAAGGGAATAATCACAGCATCAGCTGGCAACCACGCCCAGGGTGTAGCATTTTCTGCCAAAAAACTGGGCATGAAGGCTGTAATCTGTATGCCAGAACATACTCCAATGATCAAGGTCGACGGGACTTTAAAATACGGGGCTGAAGTAGTTTTACATGGGGCAAGTTTTGATGAATGTAAGGAACACGCTCTAAAACTAGCTGAGGAAAAGGGTTATACTTTTATTCCACCTTTTGATGACCTCGACGTAATCGAGGGCCAGGGTACAATTGGTCTAGAGATAGTTGATGAACTCAAATACGTAGATTATGTAATAGTGCCAGTAGGTGGGGGCGGGCTCATATCAGGTGTTGCCAAATGCATCAAGCAAATATCACCACTTATAAAAGTAATAGGTGTTGAGCCATATTCAGCCAGGTCCATGAAAGAATCTATAAAAAGAGGCGAAATCGTAACCCTTGAAGGTGTAGATACCATAGCAGACGGTACAGCTGTAGCAAGAGTAGGTGATCTAAACTACGAAATCTGCAAGGATGTGGTAGATGACTGGATTACAGTAACAGATGAGGAAATCCTCATGGCCTTTATAAAGCTAATTGAAAAGCACAAACTAATAGCAGAGCCATCAGGAATCCTCCCATTAGCAGCTCTTGATAAGCTAAACTTTTTTAACAAAAACGTAGTCTGCCTGGTAAGCGGCGGCAATATCGATATGTCCTTTATCAGCCAACTTATAAATAAGGGACTATATGAAATTGGCCAAATTGCAAGGATAGATGTAGAAATCGCTAATATTCCAGGAAAGCTAAATGAGCTACTCACCCTAATTACATCAACTAAGGCCAACATAATATCAATAGAACACGACGGCTTCAAGGAAGCATCTAGATTTAAGAATATAAATGTAGAGCTAACCCTAGAGACCAATGGCAGGGACCATGTCAAAAAAATTAGAGAAGCCATAGAAAGGAAAGGTTATATCCTACATTGATTAAATTAAGCGAGATTTTAAGCAAAATTGAATATAAAAGCCTAAGAATGGGCCCTGACTTAGAGATAAGGGGAGTCACCAATAATTCCCTAAAGGTAGAAAAAAACTTCATCTTTGTGGCAGTAAAGGGGTCAATCTTTGATGGCCATAAATATATAGCTGATGCCATAAAAAATGGAGCATGTGCCATTGTCCACTCAGAAGATGTGGAATTTATCCCAAATGTCACCTATATAAGGGTAGAAAATCCAAGGGAAATTTTTGCAAAACTTTCAAATATAATATCAGATTACCCATCAAGAAAGATGGACCTTGTGGCAGTAACAGGAACCAATGGCAAGACCACAACTAGCAAACTCGTTGCTTATCTTATTGAAAGGCTCTTTGGTCCTTGTGCAAATATAGGTACAGATGGGGCAAATGTGGCAGGAGAGATAATCCCTACCTCAAATACAACTCCAGATATCACAGAGATAAATAGGATTTTAAATAAATGTTTAGAAAAGGAAATTAAATACCTAACCCTAGAGGCATCAAGTCATGGACTTGACCAGGGCAGACTTTTTGGGATTAACTTTAAGGTCGGTATCTTTAACAATCTCTCCACAGAACATTTAGACTATCACAAGACCATGAAAGCTTATTTTAAGGCAAAGATGATTTTGCTTGAAAACTCGGAAATAAAGATAGTGAATGCCGATGATGAATGGGGACAAAAAGCTCTAAGCATCTTCCCAGATGCCATAAGCTTTGGCAAATCTGATACAGCCAATATCAGGGCGGTAGATATAGAAAAATCAGAAAAAACTATGAACTTTAGCATTAACGGGGTAAAATTTAAGCTTAACACAATAGCAGACTTTGAGCTTTACAACAACCTTGCAGCCATCGCAGCCCTAAAGATGATGGGGGCAAGCCTTACAGACATAGCAGGGGTCATCACAGATTTCCCAGGAGTGGGTTCAAGATTTGAATATATAGAAAATGACCTAGGTATAAATCTAGTTGTAGACTTTGCCCACACACCAAGGGCCTATGAGGAGATTTTTAAATCCTTGCCAGAAGATGCCAAGAAAATCGCAGTCTTTGGTATCCAGGGCGATAGGAATGAAGAATTTAGAGCCCTAATCGGCAAGACTGTATCAGATTTTGACATCTATGCCATGATTACCACTGACGATCCTAAATTTGATAGCTACGAAAATATTTCAAAAGATATAGTAGCAGGCTTTAGGGAAAATTACGGGGCCTATAGTCTTGTAAAAGACAGAGAAGACGCCATAAGATCTGCTATAAAAATGGCAAAGCCTGGCGATTATGTCCTTTGCCTTGGCAAGGGCGAGGAAGATTTCATCAAACTTCATGGCAATGAAAAAACTCCTTACAAGGAAAAGGAAACCATCAGAAGGGTCTTGGAAGATTTATGAAGACAATCCTAATAGGGGCGGGGGCGGCTGGCCTATTTTTTGCAGGTCTTTATAAAAAAGACCTCCTAATCCTTGATAAAAATGACCAAGCTGGCAGGAAACTTTTAGCCACAGGCAATGGCAGGTGCAATTTCACCAACCTCAATCTTTCAGATGACTTTTATTTTTCATCCAATGAGGGCTTTTACTCTTATGCCCTAAGAGCAAATGATAACAAGGATTTAATCGCTTACTTAAATAGTCTAGGAATCCTAACTACAAATCTTCCATCAGGCAGGTGCTATCCTCAAACCCTTAGCTCAAAAACTGTGAGGGACATCTTGTTTATGAGGGCGAATAGCAAATTTATCTTTGAGGCAGATGTCCTTGATATTGACTTTGAGAAAAAACTTGTCATCACAAAAGATGCCAAATATGCCTACGATAGGCTTGTAATAGCCAGTGGAGGGAAGAGCCTACCTGGAAGTGGGTCAGATGGCAAGATTTTTAAAATCCTTAAAAAAGTCCATTCCCTAAGAGATTTTTCATATGCTATTACTAATTATAAGTGCCAAAACCCTCTCTCAAAGAGAGCTAAGGGGGTCAGGGTCACAGCCAAGGCGAGCTTATATATTGACGGTAAATTTATAAACTCTTCTACTGATGATGTAATCTTTCAGCCCTACGGCCTAACAGGAACAGCCATCCTTGATTTATCCAACCAAATTTCCTACGGTCTGTTTAAAAATAGTGATATTAGGGTACAATTAGACTTGTTAAGTGCCTATGATTTTAAGGAAGTCTTGGATATTTTATCTGCTCTTGCGGGAAAATATAAAGATATGACCCTTAGAGAGCTTTTGACAGGCTTTATAAACGAAAAGCTTATTTTTGACCTAGTAAAAAGCACAGGTCTTAGAGAAGATATCAAGGCAAAATCCTTAAGTGCTAAGGACCTTAAAAAAATCACCGCAAGCCTTAAAGGTTTGGAATTTAGGATAAAAGAGATAAATGATGTGGAAAATGCCCAAGTTACAATTGGGGGAATTGATACAAAATTTGTAAATCCCAAGACCTTTGAGTCCAAAAATATAAAAGATTTATACTTTATAGGCGAGGTTTTGGATGTGGATGGGGCCTGTGGGGGATATAATATACAGTGGGCATATTCAAGCGCAAAGGCTTGTGCCGACTACCTAAACAAAAACTAGTTTTTGTTTAAAAAGGAGAAATAGATGTTAAAGATAAATAGAAATCTAAGAGAAATGAAAGATAATGGAGAAAGCATCAAACTAGCCATAATTGGTTGTGGCAAGATGGGGGCTTCTCTTATAAGCCAGCTATCAAAGATAGACGCTATGGAAGTAAAGCTAGTTGTAGATAGGAATCCTAGAAAGGCTATAAAAGCCCTAGTTCAGGCTGGTATTAGCGAGGATAAAATCATCTACACAGATGACTATAACGAGGGTTATGAGGTTCTAGAAAAGGGCTTTGTAGCAGTATCAACTAACCACAGACTAGCCTATAAGCTTTTACAGATAAATGCAGTTGTTGACTGTACTGGCAACCCACCATTTGGGGCAGTTATTGCCAGAAAAACAATCCAATACCACAAACATATGATTAGTTTCAATGTAGAATGTGATGCGACTGTTGGACCTGTCCTACACGATATGGCAAAAAAGGCTGGAGTTGTTTATACTGGCATCCTTGGTGATGAGCCAGGTGCAATAATTGACCTAGTAGACAATGCCTACGGCATGGGCCTAAAAGTCCTAGTAGCTGCAAAAGGCAAGAACAACCCACTTGATAACTATGCAACAGCGGAAATTCTTGAAGAAGAAGCTAAGAAAAAAGGCTTATCTCCTAGAATGTTAACAAGCTTTGTAGATGGTACAAATACAATGATTGAGCTAAATGCTGTCTGCAATGCCCTAGGATTTTTGCCAGATACCTTTGGTTGCCACGGCATTACAACAAGTCCGGAAAGGGCAGTAGAAGACTTTAAACTTAAGGCTGATGGTGGAGTATTAAACTCTTATGGAATAGTTGACTTTTCACCAGGCATGGCTCCAGGAGTCTTTATAATAGTAACAAGCGATCAGGAAGATGTAAGAGATCTTATGAAATTCTTAGGTTTTGGCGATGGTCCAAACTATTTATTGTATAGACCTTACCACCTAACAAGTCTAGAAGCTCCAATCACAATTTATGATGCAGTAGTAGAAAATGAGCCATCTATTGCTCCAATTCATGGCCAGGTAGCAGATACTGTAACAGTAGCCAAAAGGGATATCAAAAAGGGTGAAAAGCTTGAAGGAATCGGCTCTGACAGGGTCTTTGGAAAGCTAACCAGCCATGACAGGTGCCTAAATGAAGACCTCCTTCCAATAGGTCTTATAACACCAAATACAGAAGCCATAGTAGATATCAAAAAGGACACAGTAATAGACATGTCAATGGTTAAAATCGACGAAAAGGCTACAATCACAAGACTAAGACGCAGACAAAACTCAATGAAACTTTAAAGAAAGCCGCTGATGGGAATCCATTGGCGGTTTTTTACATTGTTTTTACATAAATTTTACAAGTATATATCATTGGAGGTTTAATATAAGTGTAAGAATATAGGAGGGCAAAGCAATGGAAAATCTCATAGAAGTAAGGGGGCTTGTCAAAAATTATAAGGAAGTAAAAGCCCTTGACGGCCTTGATTTAGATGTCAAAAAGGGAAGAATCTTGGGACTCTTGGGCCCAAATGGGTCTGGCAAGTCGACAACAATTTCTTGCATCCTATCTCTCCTTAAAAAAGATGGGGGCAGTGTCAAAATCTATGGCCAGGAAATGAGGCCAGATGCCTATGATATTAAAGAAAAAATCGGTGTAGTCTTCCAGGATGTGGGAGTCTATGACGAGCTAAGCGTCTATGAAAATATAGATTATTTTTGCGGACTTTATATAAGGGATAAGAAGGAGAGAAAAGACCTTGTCCAGAGGGCCATAGAACTAGTTGGCCTAAATGACTTTAAAAAATTTAAGCCAAGAAAACTTTCAGGCGGTCTTTTAAGAAGGCTAAATATAGCCTGCGGGATAGCACATAGGCCGGATATCATAATCCTAGATGAACCGACAGTAGCCGTTGATCCTCAGTCAAGAAATAACATCCTTGAGGGAATCAAAAAACTAAACCAAGAGGGCTCAACCATAATCTATACCTCCCACTATATGGATGAGGTAGACTTTCTCTGTGATGATATAGTCATAATCGATAAGGGTAAGGTCCTTGCCAAGGGCACATCCAGAGAGCTTAAGGATATGATTGACCTTACAGAAAAGATAAGCCTTGAGGCAAGTGATATAGGTGAGGAAATCCTTAAAGACCTAAGGGGTCTTGACCACCTAATAAGCCTTGACTACAAGGATAATATCTTAAGGCTAAACTTCTCCAAGGGAGATGAAAATTTAGTAAAACTCATGACCTTCCTAGAAGAAAAAAACATAGAATATAAGTCAATAAGCGTAGAAAAACCAAGCCTAAACGATGTTTTCCTAGAGCTTACTGGCAAGGATTTGAGGGATTAGTATGTTTTTGCATTCATTTAAGTACACACTCAAATATCTTTTAAGAGAAAGGGCCATGGTCTTTTGGGCCTTGATCTTCCCCTTTCTTTTGGCGATTTTATTTAAGCTAGCCTTTGGCAATTTGTCCACTCAGGCCAAATTTGAAAGGATAGATATAGGTGTTAATGAGAGCTTGCTAGCTGATGAAAATTTCAAAAATTTCCTAGACCAGATGGAAGATGAGGATTATTTTAAGGTCCATAAAGCCACTGACAAAAATATCTTAGATCAAAATGACAAGGTCAAGGTCTATGTAGATAGCCTTGATAGGGTCTATGCCAATAAATCAGGCATAAGCCAGACAATTGTGGAGACAATCCTTAATGCCTACTTGCAAAAATCTGAAATGGTAAAAAGGGTCATGGCAGAAAATCCTAAGGCAGACCTTGTCAAGGTCTTGGAAGTGGATGACTTTATAAATGATAAGTCCAGAAAAAACATGGACCCGATAAATACCTTTTTCTACACCCTAGTAGGCATGACCACAATCTATGGCTATATGTGGGGACTTTTCGTAATCTATCAATATGAGGCCAATTTATCTGTCAATGCCAAGAGAAATACCATATCTCCACTTAGAAAAAGCCGAGCCCTAAGCGCATCAATCCTAGCAAGCTGGCTAATAAATTTTGCAATCACCCTAATATTTATAGGATATTTGAAAAAAGTAATCGGGATAGACTTTGGGGATAGGATGGGACTTTTAGTCCTTTTAAGCGGGCTTTCATCCCTTACAGGAATTGTCTTTGGGATTTTTATTGGAGTTTCAAATAAAAAGTCAATCGAGTTTAAGATAAATCTAGGCATAGCCATATCCATGCTTATGAGCTTTTTGGCAGGCATGATGATGTCTGATATGAAAATTATAATTGAAGAAAAAATCCCTATTATAAATAGGATAAATCCCGTAGCTCTTGTAACAGATGCTATCTATGCCCTCTATTATTATGAAGAGACCAGTAGATTTTATCAAAATATGGTCTACCTTGGCCTAGTGACCCTGGCCCTAATCTTAGGATCTATGTATTTTATGCGAGGTAAAGAATATGAGAGTCTTTAAAAATTATTTTAAGCTTGCAGCAGGCCACAAATTTGCCATAATCCTTTACTCAGCTATCTTTGGCCTCCTTCTGATTTTTTCGACAAGGTTTGTTAAGAGAGATTTTTATGTAAGTGTAAAACCTGACATTTACATAAATGATGAGGCTGAGACTGACTTATCAAGGGCCCTAGTAGCCTATCTTGATAAAAACACCATGATAAGGGAAATGGATGAAGACCTAGTTGAAGATAAGCTCTTTTACCAGATGATAAACGCAGCTGTCGTGATTCCTAAAGATTTTGACCAAACTAGGAAGCTAGATTTTAAAAATGCCCCAAATGATATGTATGGGATGGCTGTAAAGGAGAATATCAACCAGTTTTTAAACCAGGTGGCTTCTTATGAAAGGGCAGGTTTTGAGAAAGCTCAAGCAATCGACTTTGCAAGTAAGGATTTGGATAAGAAGATAGAAGTGGATTTAAAGGATAAGAATAAGGTTAAAAACAAGGATGATTCCCTCTTTTATTTTAACTTTTTAAATTATCTTATCTTATCACAAGTAATCCTTATAGTTTCAACTATAGTTAAGATTTATAAGAAATCTACTATTGCCATGAGAAATGAGGTCTCTGCCATGTCAAAGGCTAGGATGAATTTGGAATTAATTCTGGGCCATATAGTGACAGGCATCGGAGTTTGGCTATTTTATGTCATTCTTTTTGCCCTAATCTACAAGTACGATTTTAAGGCAAGTCACACCAACCTCATGATCTTAAACTCTTTGATCTTTACCATTACTGTCGTAGCCATGGCTGTTATGCTTGCAAATCTTATAGTAAGTGAAAATATAATGTCGGCTATCATGCAGGTGGTGGGCTTGGGTTCGTCATTTTTGTGCGGAGCCTTTGTCCCTCAGGAATTTTTGTCAAAGACTGCCCTAAATATAGGAAAAATCTTACCTTCTTATTATTATATAAAAAATAATAATATGCTAATAGAAAATCCAGCCCTAAGCACAATTCTGCCCAATATGGGAATAATGCTTGCCTTTGCCCTAACCTTTGTCTTAATGAGCTTGATTTTTAGGCCAAAAGCTAAAAGAAAGGTTTCTGACCTAGGATAAAATAAATACAGATTTTGACCTTGGCTTATGCCAGGGTCTTTTTTGTTAAAGAAAATCCATAAGAAGTGTAATTTATTAGCAAAAAGAAGTAGGATATTATTAGGAGTGAGAATATGAATTTTTTAGATAATTTTATTACATCTCTTATGTTAATAAGAGTCACAGATGTTATTGATATTGCAATTATATCCTTTGTTGTTTATAAGCTTTTTTCCTTGCTTAGAAACACCCGTGCTGAGCAGGTTTTATATGGACTTATCTTTGTCCTAATTTTCGCCTCTATTGCTGATATGCTCAACCTAAATACGGTTTCCTGGGTTATGAACCAGTTTTTAACTGTATCTTTGGTATTTATTATCGTAGTCTTTCAGCCTGAGCTTAGGACTGGTCTTGAGAGGATTGGTAGGGGTAGGTCTATCTTTGGATCTGAGAAAAATATGAGAAATGAGGATTCAATCAAGGAAATAGTTTCTGCCATGAGCTCCCTTTCTCGTCAAAAAATTGGAGCCCTAGTTGTCCTTGAAAGAGAAGTAGGACTTTCTGATATAATTGAGTCAGGAACCATGCTTGAGGCAGATATTTCTAGTGAACTTCTTATAAATATTTTTATACCAAACACCCCTCTCCACGATGGGGCAGTTATTATTAGAAAAAACACAATCACAGCAGCAGCTTGCTACTTGCCACTTTCCCAATCCAATACCATTGCCAAGGAGCTTGGCACTAGGCACAGGGCGGCTATAGGCATTACAGAAAAGTCTGATGCGGTTGTAATCATAGTTTCAGAGGAGACAGGCAATATATCTGTAGCTGAAAATGGTGTAATCAACAGATATTTTGATGAAGAATCTCTAACAATTAGACTAAGAAATGAAATCAGCGAAAAGGGGCTAAAAAAAGATGAATAGCTTTCTAGAAAAACTCAAAAAATTTGACGATAAAAGCGATAATAAACTGATAATCCTATCAATTATAGTGGCTGTAGTGATGTGGACCTTTGTCACAACTTCAACCAATCCAACAGCAAATAGGACTTTTAGAAACCTTCCGCTTATTATACAAAACCAGGATAAGCTTGAAGATAATGGCTACACCATTGTCAGCAAGGATGAGGCAAATACTGTATCAGTCAGGCTAACAGGCTCCAGAAATAACCTTATAGGCCTTGACCAATCTGATATTCAGGCCTCAATAAATGTTGCAAATGTCAAAGAAGGCATTAACTCCCTCGATGTAAACATTGATACTCCAACAGGAATCTATGTCGACCACATAGACCCAAAGAGTATAAACCTTAATATCCAAAGGATAATCACAAAGTCAATGCCGGTAAATATTGTCATAGATGATAAGTTAAAAGATGGCAAACTTGTCGAGGTAAATGAACAAAGGCCAAAGGAAATACAGATTTCAGGACCAGAATCTATAATAAATAAGGTCGACAGAATCGAAGCCTACATCAATGATGCCGAATATCTGGATGGCAAAATTCATAATGTAAATGTCAATGTCCTTGATAAGGGCGGAAAGACAGTTGAAGGAGTTGACCTAGACCATAAGGATATCAACCTTTCCTTCTTAGTTTATGAAACAAAAAAAGTAAAGGTAGAACTAAAGGTAAGGGGTGAACTTGCCGAAGGATATCAAGCAAGCCTTAAGACCCTAAGGCCTGATCAGATTGTAATAAAGGGCCAAAGCCTTAAAAATATAAGTAAAATCTCAACCTTCCCAGTAAATGTATCAAACATCAAGGCCAGCAAGTCCGGAGAAGTAAAACTAGATTTACCAGATGGTGTAGAAGTTTATGATGGGGAAGATGTGATAAATTACAGGATAGATGTAAATAAGAAAGATAGTTCCGAGGATGAATAAGGAATTTATCTTAAAAAGCCTAGAAGAAGCTGGCTTTAAAGCCTATCTTGTGGGAGGTTACCTTAGAGATGAAATAATGGGAAAGCCTTCATCAGATGTAGACATAGCAACGACTGCAAGGCCAGATCAGATTAAGGAAGTCTTTAAGAATTTTACCCTAGTTGATATTGGAAAAAAGTTTGGAACAATCAAAGTTCTTGCAGGATTTGATGAGTATGAGATAACAACCTTAAGGTCCGACTCAATCTATTTAGATAAGCGAAGGCCTGTAGCTGTATCCTTTACTGATGATATTTATGAAGATTTGGCCCGCAGGGACTTTACCATAAATGCTATGGCTAAAAGGGGTGGAGAAATAATCGACCCTTTTGACGGAAGGACTGATATAAAAGCTAAGATAATACGAGCTGTTGGCGATCCTAAAGAGAGGATTGAAGAAGATTACCTGAGGGCCCTTAGGGCTGTGAGGTTTGCAACTTGTCTTGATTTTACAATCGAGGATAGTCTAAAAAAGGCCATAATAGAAAAACAAGCGAATATTGAATTTATTTCAAAAGAGCGAATTGCAAGTGAGATAAATAAAATTTTGCTAGCTGATAATCCAGTTTATGGGATAAGACTCTTAGAAGAATTGTGTCTACTTGCTAAGATTTTCCCAGAACTATATAGAACTATCGGCTTTGACCAACATTCGCCCCACCACTACCTAGATGTCTATGAACACAGCCTAGAAGTTTTAAGAAATACAGAAAAAGACCTAATAACAAGACTTGCCGCCATCTTTCACGATACAGGCAAGGTAGATTGCTTTTTTCTTGATGAAAAGGGCAATGGGAGATTTTTTGGCCACCAAGACCTGTCTGCAGACCTTGCCATTGCAAGGCTTAGAGATTTAAAATATTCTAAAAAGCTTATAGAATCTGAAGAAAACCTTATTAGAAGGCATATGGATGCGGCCAATACCTATACAGAAAAGTCTATCAAAAGGCTTCTAAGAAAACTTGGCAAGGAAGACCTCTTAAGGCTCCTTGACTTGCAAAAGGCTGATAAGCTAGCAACAGTCCACAAGGACCTAGCAAATATAAATAATGCCCACGAGCTTTTAAAAAATCTAGAAAAAGAGGAACTGGTCCTTAATAGGTCGGATTTAGCAGTAAATGGCAAGGACTTAATAAAACTCGGTTACAAAGAAGGCAAGGCCTTGGGCGATTTGCTTAAATTAATAGAAGAAAATGTTATTGAGGAAAAACTTCCTAATAATAAGTCCGCAATCCTTAAATTTATAAGAGAAATGGGCTAGTTTCTTGATAGCTAGATAAAAATGTAGTATATTATTTCAATGAGTATGAACTTTCACGGAGGAGAAAATGACAGAATTAAAATCACACGAAAATAACATAGCTAAATTTGAATTTAATGTAGCTTATGATGACTTTAAAAAAGCAACTGACACAGTATATAAGAGAAATAAGAAAAGATACAGAATAGATGGTTTTAGACCAGGCCATGTTCCAAGAAGAGTTCTTGAAAAAATGTACGGCCCAGAAATCTTCTACGATGATGCTATCCAAATAGTATTCCCAGAACCATACGAAAAGGCAGTAGAAGAATTAGGTCTAGAAGTAATCGACCAACCATCAGTAGACTTAGATGATATCGAAGAAGGCAAAGACATCACCTTCAAGGTAGAAGTAGAAACAAAACCACACCCAGAACTAGGTGATTACAATAATCTTGTAATAGAAGAAGTATCTGGTGAAGTAACTGAAGAAGATGTAAACCACGAACTATCTCACCAACAAGAAGAAAATGCTAGACTTATCTCAGTAGAAGATAGGGGAGCAAAAGAAGGTGACAAGGTAAATATAGACTTTGATGGCTACCTAGATGATGAAGAATTTGAAGGTGGCAAGGCAGAAGACTATGACCTAGTAATAGGTTCAAACACCTTTATCGAAGGCTTTGAAGACCAAATAATCGGTCACAAGGTAGGAGATAAGTTTGAAATCAACGTAACCTTCCCAGAAGATTACCAAGCAAAAGAATTCCAAGGCAAGGATGCTAAATTTGTTGTTGAAATCAACTCAATCACAGAAAAACAACTTCCAGAACTTGACGATGAATTTGCAAAAGACATCTCAGAATTCGATACACTTGAAGAACTTAAAAACAACCTAAAAGAAAAGCTAGCAGATGATAAGAAATCTTTTGCTGAAAGCCAAATGCAAAACCAAGCAGTAGCAGCTCTAGTAGAAGTAAGTGAAGTTAGCGCTCCAAAATCAATGGTAGACAGAGAAATCGACTTTGACCTTCAAAATCTAGATCAAAGACTTCAACAAATGGGTCTAACACTTTCTCAATATATTGAAATGACAAAGATGGATATCAACGCTATCCGTGACCAATATAGAGAAGGTGCTGAAGCTAGAGTTAAGGCAAATCTTGTAATAGATGAACTTGCTATCAAAGAAGGTATCGAAGTATCTGATGAAGAAAAAGAAGAAGAATTAAAAGAAACAGCTAAAAACTACGGTGTAGATGATTTTGAAAAATTCAAAGAAATCTTTGCTAAAAATGTTTCTGATGAGACTCTAGAAGAAAATATCAAGAGAAGAAAGGCTGTAGAATTACTAGTAAGTAAGGCTAAGGCTCTTCCTCATGAAGAATACCACAAACACGTAGAGGAAAACAAAGAAGCAAAATAATTAACCTAGTTTTAAGCTGAATATAAGGAAAATCCTTATAAAGGAGGCTTTATGTTAGCTAAAAATTATTTAGTACCAACAGTAGTAGAACAAACAAACAGAGGCGAAAGAGCCTATGATATATATTCAAGACTTCTCAAGGATAGGATAATTTTCCTATCTGGAGAGGTACGTGATGAGGTAAGTGATATAATAATTGCCCAACTTCTATTTTTAGAAAGTGAAGATCCAAACAAGGACATACATTTTTATATCAACTCCCCAGGCGGCGTTGTAACAAGCGGCCTTGCAATTTATGACACAATGAACTACATCAAGCCAGATGTATCAACAATCTGCATAGGTCAAGCAGCATCAATGGGAGCAGTACTTCTATCTTCAGGAGCCAAGGGCAAGAGATTTTCTCTACCTAACTCCAACATCATGATCCACCAACCATCAGGTGGGGCCCAAGGTCAAGCGTCAGATATAGTTATCCAAGCTGAGCAAATCCTAAAAATTAAGGCTAACCTTAATAGGATTCTAGCAGAAAATACTGGCAAAGACCTTGCCCAAATAGAGAAAGATACAGACAGGGACTTTGCCATGAGTGCTCAAGAAGCCCTAGAATATGGTCTAATAGATAAAGTTATAGAAAGTAATAAGTAATATGGCAGAAATGGATAAAACGCAAGTGAGATGTTCTTTTTGTGGTAAAGATTCTAGCCAAGTAAAGAGGATAATTGCCGGAGCAAATGGCTATATATGCAATGAATGCGTGGAACTTTGCTCAGAAATTATTGAGGGTGAAGAAAATGCTATGAATGATTTTGCCTTTGATTTTGAACTATCAAAACCAAGGGAGATCAAAGACTACCTTGACCAATATGTAATAGGCCAAGAAGAAGCCAAAAAAACCCTATCAGTAGCAGTCTACAACCACTACAAAAGAATTACATCCAATGTTGAAGATACGGATGTAGAATTACAAAAATCAAATATTTTAATGCTTGGACCAACAGGTTCTGGTAAGACCCTCCTTGCCCAAACCCTAGCCAAAAAGTTAAATGTGCCATTTGCAATAGCAGATGCTACAAGCCTTACCGAAGCAGGTTATGTGGGTGAGGATGTAGAAAATATTATCCTAAAACTAGTCCAAGCAGCTGATTATGACATAGAAGCGGCTGAAATTGGAATAATCTATGTAGACGAGATAGATAAGATTACTAGAAAAAGTGAAAACCCATCTATAACCCGTGATGTAAGTGGGGAAGGTGTCCAACAAGCCCTTCTAAAGCTAATAGAAGGCACAGAAGCCAATGTCCCTCCACAAGGAGGCAGGAAGCACCCATCCCAAGAATATATCAGGGTAGATACCACCAATATTCTCTTTATCCTAGGTGGGGCCTTTGAAGGAATAGGGGATATTATAAACCAAAGACAAGTCGATAAGACCATCGGCTTTGGGGCAGATATTTCCAAAAGAGAAAAGACAGACCTAAGCCTAGTCAATACCGAAGACTTGCTCAAATTTGGCCTTATACCAGAATTTATCGGTAGGGTGCCAATAATAGTAAGTCTTGATGCCCTAGATGAAGATTCCCTAGTGAGAATCCTAAAAGAGCCTAAAAACTCAGTCATCAAGCAATATCAAAAGCTGTTTGACCTTGATAATGTCAAGTTAAGCTTTGAAGATGATGCTATTGAGGCTATAGCCAAAAAAGCAATCGAGCAAAAAACAGGAGCTAGGGGCCTTAGGACCATACTTGAAAATCTCCTCCTTGATGTGATGTTTGACATACCATCCAGGAATGAAATAAAAGAAGTTCTAGTAACCAAAGAAGCTATAGATGATCCTAGCAAGCTAGAATATAAAAAGAAATAAGAGTAAAATTGGGGAATGCTAGTCATTTCCCTTTTTAAACGTAAGGAAGATTTATGAAAGAAACATATAAAATAACACAAGAAAACTTAGCATTGGTGCCTTTAAGAGGCTACTGGGTAATGCCTACTACTATGCTTAATTTTGATTGCGCTAGGTCCATCTCAAAAAATGCTGTTGAAAATGCTAAGCTAAATAACGAAGATATATTTTTACTAAACCAAAAGGACATTTTCGATGACAATCCTAAGCAAGATGGCCTTTACGAATATGGAATAGTTGCGACCATTAAGGAAACCTTCACCATGCCAAATGGCGAGATTAGAGTCTTTGTCCAGGCAAGAGGTGTAGGTAAGCTTGAGAAACTAAAGGTCGCAGAAGGCTTTTTAAGATCTGATGTCGAAGTTTACGAATACCTAGAAGAAAACCAGGAAGACACCGACACCCTACAAGCCCTCAAAAAACTCCTCCTAGAAGATTTTAAGGAATATGTCTCAATTAACGAAGATATCATGGATGAGATATCCTATGGCATGGTAGAAGTTGAAAATTATCACAGACTAGTAGATTTAATTAGCTTTCACCTAGACCTTTCTCCAAAGGAATACTATCAGCTTTTAAGTGAGCTTGATATTACTGAAAGGATGAAATTTCTCCACAGGACAATTGATAAGGAAATCGAGCTTAAAAATCTAGGTCTAGAAATTGAAAAGGAAGTAACTGACAATATAAACAAATCCCAAAAGGAATACTACCTCAGGGAGAAGATGGATGTTTTAAAGAAGGAACTCAATCAAACAACAGGTCAGGCTGATAATGAGGTGGATGAGTTCAGGGAAAAAATTGCCAAGATAAAATTTGATAAGGAAAGCAAGAAATCCCTAAATAAAGACCTAGATAGGCTTGACTCCATACCAGAGATGAGCCCAGACTATGGGGTAATCATTTCTTATCTAGACTTTGTAGTTGGCCTACCTTGGAATAAAAAATCTAAGGAAAGCCTTGATATCAAAAAGGCAAGCACAATCCTTGATACAGACCACTACGGCCTTGAAGATGTCAAGGAAAGAATCCTAGAATCAATTGCCGTTAGGATTAAAAATAAGTCTGTAAAGGGGTCAATAATCTGTCTTGTAGGCCCTCCAGGAGTGGGAAAGACTTCCATTGCCAAGTCTGTAGCCCGTGCCCTAAACCGTGAATTTGTCTCAATGAGGCTGGGCGGTGTGACAGATGAATCAGAAATTAGAGGCCATAGGAGGACCTATGTAGGAGCTATGGCAGGTAGGGTTTTAGCCAATATCAACAGGGTAGGGGTTAAAAATCCAGTCTTCCTTTTAGATGAGATTGATAAATTAGGATCTGATTTTAGGGGTGACCCATCATCAGCTCTTCTTGAAGTCCTAGACCCTGAGCAAAACGATAAATTTATCGACCGCTACCTAGACATACCTTTTGACCTATCGGATGTATTTTTCCTAACCACAGCCAATGACATCAACCAAATCCCAGATGCCCTCTACGATAGGCTTGAAATCATCGAGCTATCAGGCTACACCATGGGTGAGAAGATGAACATTGCCAAGAAATACCTCATAGCCAAGCAAATGAAAAATACAGGCCTAAGCGATGAAGAGCTTGCCCTATCAGACAATGTTATAGAAAAAATCATTAAAAACTATACCAGAGAAGCAGGTGTTAGGGAGCTAGAAAGGCTAATTGGCAAGATTTGCCGTAGGGCAGTCAAGGAAATCCTAGAAGGTAAGAAGTCTGTCAGAGTTACTATGAATAATTACATCAAATACCTGGGCCGTGAGAAATTTATAGACGATCACATATCTAAGGAAGAAAAGATAGGCGTTGTAAATGGCCTAGCTTGGACATCTGTGGGTGGTACTATGCTTACAGTTGAGGCCAATGTTATGGAAGGTAAAGGACATGTAGAATTTACAGGCTCTCTTGGAGATGTCATGAAAGAATCTGGCCAAGCAGCTATTGTCTACATCAGGTCAAATGCTGACAAGCTTGGTATTAAAGATAAGTTTTATGAAGATAAGGACATCCACGTCCACGTTCCAGAAGGGGCAACACCAAAAGATGGTCCATCAGCAGGTATAACCATGACCACAGCTATCACCTCTGCTCTCACAGGCAAGAAGGTGAGAAATAACCTAGCCATGACAGGGGAGGTCACAATCACAGGTGATGTCCTAGCCATAGGCGGTCTTAAGGAAAAGGCCCTAGCAGCCTATTCTTATGGGGTCACAAATGTGATTATTCCAAAGGATAACGAGAGAGATACAGAAGATATACCAAAGGAAATCAGGGATAAGATTAACTTCATCCCAGTTTCAAATGTCTCAGAAGTCATAGAAAGAGCCCTCATATGAAGATAAAAGACATAGAATTAGAACAAGTTGCAGGTTTTAAGAGCCAGTGGCCAAATGATGATTTGGCAGAAATTGCCTTTGTAGGTAGGTCAAATGTCGGTAAGTCCTCCTTTATCAATTCCTTTTCAAATAGGAGGGCCATTGCCAAGACCAGTTCCAAACCAGGCAAGACCAGAACAATCAATTTTTATAGGGTAAACAATGCCTTTAGGCTGGTAGACTTGCCAGGCTATGGCTATGCCAAGGTCTCCAAAGCCGAAAAGGCCAAGTGGGATAAACTAATAAATGAATACCTCCACGAGAGGGAAAATCTCAAAGAGGTCTTCCTCTTGGTAGATATCCGCCATGAGCCAACAGCCCTGGATAAGCAAATGTATGATTGGATCCTAGAATCAGGCTACATGGGCTTTGTTATCGCAACTAAGTTTGACAAGATCAAAAAGGGCCAGGTCCAAAAACACCTAAAACAAGTCCAAAAAACCCTAGGCATAGAAGATGAGGGCCTAATATTTGCCTACTCATCAGAAACCAAACACAATAAGGACGTCCTAGAAGAGCAAGTTGAAGTAATAATAAATGCCTAGTTAGTAAAACTCATCTCAATTAGTGAATTGATGGGAGAATCCTACAAATGTGGGACAATTTAGAAAAATTATATAAAAAATCAAGAAGGCCACGGCCTTCTTTTTTTTGATTAAGGGGGGAGATTGGGTATAAATATAAAAAGTAAAGAGAAAGGAAATCTTATGGCTAGAAATTTATCTAATAAACAAAAAAATACATATTTAGGACTTATGGTTATCATGTACATCTTGATGGTCGGTGTAGTTTATGAAGTTAGGGTCTATGATACTTGGTACCTATTTGTAGCCACCCTAGTTTGGTCACTTATAGCTTTATTTTATCAAAAAAGCCTAGGAATCAAATTTAATAAGGAAGCAAATTATTATTTAGAAAGCATTGATAAAAAGTATAAGTATCTATTTTATGGGTCATTTGCCCTCATGGGTCTTGCTATCTCATTTTCTGTAAGCTTGAGCATTAAATTTTTAAACTTATTTGCAATAGCTGCGTCTTACCAGCTTTATATGACCAAAAAGATGCTTGATTATGCATATTAAAAAGTAGGTGATTTTAATCTCACCTACTTTTTTTGATGTTTATTTTGCTGAAAGAGTAAATTCTTCCACCTTTTCGTAGTTACCGTCTGTTAGTCTGCCGGAGTTTTCATTTATTTTTGATCTTGATAGGCTAAAGTCTATTTCCCTGCCATCTTTTATCTCATCTAAGCTAAGGTCTGAGAAGTCTTTATTGTAGATAAAGGTAAATACTCCATCAGAAACTGTCCTTAGGTCAAGTTCGATTTTTTTGCCGTCCTTGTCGACTCCTTCAAGTTCGTAAACATAATCTGGATCAAGACCTTCAATTATAGCGGTCATGGTGATTGGGTTTAGCTTCATTAGTCTGATACTTCCCCCATTTTCAAGCTTGTAATCCTTGGCTAGGACTTTATTTTCCTTATTAACTATATTTGAGCTTGCTTTGATTGATACAACCTCGCTAGCTGTTCCGTTTGATATATATAGGTCAATATCAGCCTGGTCTAATTCAGGAAAAACCTTATCAAAATCGGTCATTGATTCTGAAACAAAGGCCTTGCCATCGTCTGACATTCCTTTTGATCCACTTGAACCCCAAGCCTTGTAAGTCTCGCCTTTTATTACAACTTTGTAGATACTTGCTGTTTCATTTGATTCTTCTATGCTTTTTCCTTTTGGATCCATAAGAATAGTTGAGTAAATCTTGTTATCTTCGATTACAAGATTTTCAAGAACGATAGATTGATTACCTATTTCTATTGGCTTGTGAAGTTCTGTTACATATTTATAGGACTCAGGGCTTGCCCCGATTGTTTCCATCATGGTGACCTTTATGTCTGTGAAGGCCTTGGAAACTTGTGCCCTTACAGGAGGAACGGTAAGGCCTGCCGCAAGAAGGAGAGCTGCTGCCACTGCTATATATTTTTTCTTTGAATTTTTCTTATAAGATTTTGCCATTTTATATAAAGACTCCTTTTCTATATCATTTAATTTATACTCTTCGCTTTCAAATTCTAAATTATTAATTTCATCATAAACATTTTTCATTTTGAATCTCCTTCCTTATTTTTTTCTTACCTCTTGAAACTCTGTTGTAGAGATTTGCCTTTGATATGTCGTAGATTTTAGCCACTTCGTCGTAGGAGAAGCCCTCTATAAATAATTTCCTAAAAATTTCTCTATCCCTTTCATCAAGGACCTTAAGAATTTCATCTGTATTATCTAGGTAAATCTCATCATCATCTTCTAGATAATTTGAGATTTCATCTAAATTTACGCTTTTATGCCTTATTTCCTTTCTTAGGGCATCGATGGCCTTGTATCTAGCCACACCTGCGCACCAATTCTTAAAGGATGACTTTTCTGGGTCAAAGGATCCTATATTATCCCAGACTGCTAGGACTGCTTCATTTAAGACTTCCATCCTCAGATTATCATTAAAGGTCAAGACCTTGTAGATAGATGCTTTCATTACCGGGCCGTAGGTGTCGATGAAGATTCTAAGGTACTTTTCGTTTTTATTTTTAATTCCCTTTATTATTTTTAAATCATCCATCATTGCCTCCTTCACCTATATATTCGTACTAACCTTGCCTTTTCTATCATGATTTGTAAAAAAACAATTGTTTATTTATTCTACCTGCCTTATAAATTTATGCATTTAAGCATAAATTTAGGGTTTTATTAAATATTTATAAAAAATGCTTTAACTAATTATTTCAAAGCCTTGCACAAAAAGTAAATCTTTACTATAATATTAGCATAATACATATAAAGGAGACAATATGAATAAAAGTAAAACGTTAGCATTATTGTTATCACTATCTATGCTTTTTTCTGCTTGTGGATCTAACACAGCTGATAAGAAGGCAGGAGATAATCAAGATACTAAGGTAGAAGAGAGTGCAGGTAAGGAAACTGGAGAAGGAACTGCAGCAGGTATGAATGGAGACCTAAAGGCTGTTGTTACATTCGATGGAGATAAGATTGCAAAAATCGACCTTACTCACGAAGAGACAGAAGGTCTTGGAGATAAGGCAGCTGACAAGCTTGTTGAAGAAATCATAGCTAATAACTCTATCAATGTAGATACAGTTTCAGGTGCTACAGTTACATCTACTGCCCTTATAGAAGCTGTTAAGGCTGCTATAGAAGCAAGCGGTAGGGATGTTAAAAACTACGAAGGCCAAGTTGAAAAGGCCAAGGGCGAAACTACAGAAAAAGATGTAGACGTAGTAGTAGTCGGTGGTGGTGGTGCAGGTTTTGCAGCAGCAGTATCTGCCAAGGAAGCAGGAGCAAATGTAGTCCTACTTGAAAAACTATCAGCAGTTGGTGGTAATACCCTAATTTCTGGTGGTGAATACGCAGCCCCAGCCAATGAACTTCAAGAAAAAGAAGGCATCGAAGATAGTAAGGAAAAATTTGCAGAAGACGTAGAAAAAGCTGGTGGTAACCCAGAATTAATCAAGGTCCTAGCAGATAAGGCTACAGAAGATGCTTACTGGTTAAGAGATGACATAGGAGTTAAGTGGTTAGATTCACTAATGTTCTTTGGTGGTCACTCAGTAAAAAGATCTCTAATACCAGCAGCCCACACAGGTAACGAGCTAATCAAAAATTACACAAAGAAATGCCAAGAGCTTGGCATAGATGTAATTACAGAAGCAGACGTAAAAGAAATCTTAGCTAAAGACGGAAAGGTTTGCGGAGTTAAGGCTGAGACAAAAGATGGCGAACTTGTAGTAAATGCTAAGTCAGTAGTTCTTGCAAGTGGTGGTTTTGGTGCAAATGCTGAAATGTGCTACGAAAATGACAAGGAAGTTGACGAACACGTCCTATCAACAAACTCACCAGGAGCAACAGGTGATGGTATCACTATGGCTGAAAAACTAGGTGCAGACACAGTAGATATGGATAAAATCCAACTTTACCCAGTATGTGACGTAGAAACAGGAAAACTTCTATACTGCGGCGATACAAGACTAGTTGGTGGAGCTTTATTAGTAAATAAAGAAGGTAAGAGATTTGTAGAAGAGCTAGGTACCAGAAGAGAAATCTCAATGGCAATCAAGGCTCAAACAGACTATGTAGGCTATGTTCTTTGGGATGAAACATCAAACGAAAAGACAGGCACCATGGCATCAAACCCAGAAGAAGCAAAATCACTCTTTGACAGAGGCCTAATGGTAAAAGCAGACACTCTAGAAGAATTAGCAGAGCATTTTGGCATAGACAAGGATGCCTTACTAGAAACAGTAAAAACCTTCAACGAAAACTCAGCCAAGGAAGAAGACCCAGACTTCAACCTAAGAATGTTAGGCTGGCAAGTAAAGGATGCACCATTCTACATGATGAAGGCAGCTCCAGCAGTTCACCACACCATGGGTGGTCTAAAAATCAACACAGAAGCAAAAGTCCTAAACAAAGACGGACAATGGATAGAAGGCCTATACGCAGCAGGCGAAGTAACAGGCGGTATCCATGGCGAAAACAGATTAGGATCTGTAGCAATGACAGACATCACAGTATTTGGTAAGATAGCAGGCGAAAACGCAGCAGAAAATGCCAAAAACTAAGAAAATATCAAGAGAAGTCCCTCGGGGCTTCTTTTTTTATGACAAATCATTTAAGTCCAACATGCAAAGATTGCAAAAAATTGTTTAACCCTGCGAGCTAATAGGTATATATAAGATAGGATTAAGAATAAAGTTGGAGGATATATGATAAATACAGAAGTTAGAAATAAAATTGGTATAATCTACCTAGATAGGCCAGAGGCCCTAAATGCCATAAATGGCCAGATGGTCGATGAAATATATAAAGCCCTTAAGAAATTTGAAGAAGATAAGGACATAAGAGCAATCCTTTTTGATTCTCATGCAGAAAAGGGTCTATCAGCAGGTGGAGATCTAAAAGAAATTTACTATAATTATCTTACAAATGATGAAGAAACTAAGAAGGAAGAATTCTTCAAAAAGGAATTTGACCTCAATAAATACATCATGGACTATCCAAAGCCAATCATAAGCCATTGGTTTGGCATCACCATGGGCGGGGGAATTGGCCTTACCATCCACTCTGACCTAATCATAGCAGATGAAACAACAAACTGGGCCATGCCAGAAACAAGTCTAGGCTTTGTGCCAGATGTATCCGTAGGTTATTATATATCAAGGCTTGACAGGGCCCTCGGCCAATATGTAGGCCTAATAGGATCAAGGCTATATCCAATAGATTTGGTAAAAAATAAGCTTGCTCATATCCTAATAAATCATAAAGATTATCAAGAGATTTTAGAAATAATAGTAAGATTATCAGAAACAAGCGAAGATTTAATAGGGGACATAAAGAATGAAATTTCAGGCTTTGCCATAAAAGAAGGCACCAGCCCAAATATAGAAAATGAGGCCAAGATAAAGACCCACTTCGCTAAAGATTCTGTAGAAGAAATCGTAGCTAGCCTTAAAGAAGCTGATGATGATTTTGCAAGAGAAAGCCTAGAAGTCCTAGAATCAAGAGACCCCTTCATGGTTAAGGTCCAATTTGAAAAATATTTCCTAGGCAAAAAATTAACCCGCAAGGAGACAATCGACCTAGACCTAGATATAATCAGATACGGCCTAAAGACAGGCGCTATCAAAGAAGGCATCAGGGCCAAACTAATAGATAAGGACAATGAAGCAGTCTGGCCAGTATCAAGCCTTGCTGATGTAGATGAGAAAGAAGTAAAAAATCTTCTTAGAATAAAATAAGCACCAAAAAAGCGAGGAATTAAATCCTCGCTTTCAATGTTATATAATTAAGCTTCTATAGAGTTTTCCCATAGGCCGTGGATATTGCAGTAGCTTAGGGCATAAACTTCGCCAGCTTTTTCTGTTTGGATGCTTACTTCTACTTCTGGAATTGAGAAGACTTCATCTTCGCCATGAGCCTTAAATTCATAAGAACCAACTTCAATTGGGAATTTAGCTCCTTCAGCCTTGAAGAACACTTTGATCCAAGCGATATGGTGTTCAAGTGTATTTGGATGGGCAATTTCTTCACCTACAAATGCCTTGATGTGAAGTAGGTTGCCTTCTCTTTTAGCTTCTAGAAAAGGAACGTGTTTTTCAGCTTTCCAATCTGCAGTTTGAACTGTTTCAGTTAATTTCATATTATCCTCCATAAATTTACGTAATATCGTGTATTAAATATATACCCTTGCAGATAATTTGTAAACATAAAATTTGCATAAAAATATAATTAAACACCACATAGATTTTTGTGCTATAATATAGGTAAGTCGTAAATAAAATTATGAAGGATTTAAAATTATTAATAGACTATAGCTAATCAACAAAGGAGGCAAGCGTGGATAGGTTAAAAGAATTAAAGGAAGCAAAGGTGGCCGCAGAGGCTGTGATTGACAAAATTGACCAAGCTATAAAGCAATTAAATTCTGCCTCAAATTGGGGTATCCTTGACCTTTTGGGAGGAGATTTTATTCCAAGCCTCGTAAAAAGAAATAAGATAGGCAAGGCAAATGATATTTTAAAGGACCTGCCAAAAAATTTAGAATCTTTAAATAAAGAGCTTAGCGATGTAGGTATAAGCTTGCCAAAAGGCGTGCCAGATAGGCTATCAGATGAGCTTTTTGACACAATCTTTGACAATATCTTCACCGATATCAGAGTCCAAGGGGAGATAAAAGAAAATTTACTGGCTCTCAAAGAACTTAGGCATACTGTAGGAAAAATATCCGATAAATTAGATGAGCAAATCGCTGATTTAGAAAGTTAGGAGATAAAAAATGAAAGTACTAATAGTAGTGGATTTACAAAATGATTTTATAGATGGGGCCCTAGGCAATGCTGGCAATGACGCGATAGTTGATCCGATTGATAAGCTAGTAGAAAATTTTGATGGGGAAGTTATCTTTACAAGAGATACCCACGATGATGATTACCTAGCTAGCCTTGAAGGCAAGCACCTTCCAGTAACCCACTGCATAAAGGGGACTGACGGATGGCAAGTAAGAATTGACACCAGGGGCAAAAAAATCATAGACAAGCCATCCTTCGGCTCTTATGAGCTTGTCGAATATCTAGAAGCTTTAAACAAAAAAGAAAAAATTGACAAAGTTTATATGGTAGGAATTTGCACAGATATTTGCGTGATTTCCAACGCCCTTATGATCAAAAATGCCCTTCTTGATACAGAAGTCACAGTCATAGAAGACCTCTGCAAGGCCACAAGCGAAGCAGCCCACCAAACAGCCATAGATGCCATGAAATCTTGCCAGGTTAATATAATAAAATCCCAAGACCTTTAAAAATAAAAAGCTTAAGCAAAATCTCCTGCTTAAGCTTTTATTTTTATGATTTTTAGACCCTATAATTGGGTACTTTTATAAGAAGATAGTTTTTGCATAAAATTTTTATGAAAAATAAGGAGAGTAAGATGACATTTAGAGATGATTTTTTGTGGGGAGGAGCAACAGCTGCTAACCAATGCGAAGGAGCCTATGATGTAGATGGCAGGGGTCTTGCCAATGTTGACCTATGTCCTGTGGGAGAAGACAGGGTCGATGTAATTACAGGCAGAAAAAAGATGTTTGAATTTGATGATGACCACTTTTATCCAGCCAAGGAATCCATAAACATGTATCACAGGTACAAGGAAGATATAGCTCTTTTTGCGGAAATGGGCTTTGGAGTTTATAGGTTTTCAATAGGATGGACAAGAATTTTCCCAAAGGGCGATGAAGAAAAGCCAAATGAAGCTGGTCTAAAGTTTTATGAAGACCTCATAGATGAATGCCTAAAATATAATATAGAACCTTTAATTACCATAACCCATTTCGATTTTCCAATGCATCTAATCCAAGAATATGGGGGCTGGAGAAATAGAAAAGTTGTCGATTTTTATCAAAATCTCGTAAGGACAATCTTTACAAGATTTAAGGGCAAGGTCAAATACTACCTAACCTTTAACGAAATAAATGTAATCCTTGCAGCACCATTTATGGGAGCAGGCTTATGCTTTGAAGAGGGTGAAGACATTGAAAAGACCATGTACCAAGCCATCCATAATGAGTTCTTGGCAAGCGCCTACGCTACAAAAATTGCACACGAGATAGATCCAGAGATAAAAGTAGGTTGCATGCTAAATTCAGGAACAATTTATCCTGCCACATCTAACCCAGAAGACATATTCCATGCACAAAAGATAGCCAGAGATAATTATTTCTTTACAGATGTACAAGTAAGGGGCTATTATCCAACTTATAAACTAAGAGAGCTTGAAAGAAAAGGAATTTTACCAGAAATTACAGAAGAAGATAAGAAAATCCTAAGGGAAAATCCGGTAGATTTTGTATCAATATCCTATTACACCACAAAAACAGTAAGTGCTGACAAAGACATCAAGCTTTCAGAATCTAACCTACAAATCACAGTAGATAATCCATACCTAGAAAAAACCGAATGGGGTTGGCAAGTAGATCCACTAGGTTTTAGGACAACCATAAACGAAATCTATGACAGGTATCAAAAGCCAATATTTGTAGTAGAAAACGGACTAGGAGCTGTCGATAAGGCTGATGAAAATGGCTATGTGGATGATGAATATAGGATAGACTTTTTAAGAGACCATATCAAGGCCATGAAAGATGCGGTAGAGCTTGACGGAGCAGATGTCATAGGCTACACAACTTGGGGACCAATAGATTTAGTATCAGCATCCACTGGTGAAATGAGTAAGAGATACGGCTTTATCTATGTAGACCGTGATGATTATGGCAAGGGAAGTCTCAAGAGATCTAAGAAAAAATCATTTGACTGGTACAAAAAAGTGATAGAATCAAATGGCGAGGACCTTGACTAATGTATTTAGTTTTTGATGTAGGCGGCACCTACAGCAAATATGCCCTGATGGATTACAAGGCCGAAATTAAAGAAAGGGGAAAATTTGACACAGTAAGGACAAATAGAGAAGACTTTGTCAAATCCCTTGAAAATATAGTAGAAAAATACAAGGACCAAATAAGTGGTATAGGCCTATCCATGCCAGGCTTCATAGATTCAGAAAAAGGCTTTATGGTAAATGGAGGCAGCCTTGCCTATATCAAAAATTGGCCAATAGTTGATGAATTAAGCAAGAGATTTGGCAAAGTTGTGACAGTAGAAAATGATGCTAGGTGCGCAGCCCTAGCTGAATATTGGCAAGGAAATCTCAAAGCCTATAAGAACTCTGTGACCCTAGTCTTAGGAACAGGAATAGGCGGGGCAATCATGATAGATGGAAAGATCTACAGGGGAAGTGACCTAATAGCAGGAGAATTATCCTTTATCCTTACAAATATTATGGCAGAAAGAAAAATGGAAAATTCCATGTGTGCCATAGCAAGTGTGCCTCAAATGGTGGGAAAAGTGGTAGAAAGGCTAAATTTATCAAAAGAAAATGCAAATGGGGAAAATGTATTCTCCCTTGCAGAAAATGGCGATGAAGTAGCCCTAGAAGAAATAAGGGCCTACCTATCAATCATAGCCTTTTTGATCTATAACCTAAACTTAGTACTAAACCCAGAAATCTTTGCCGTAGGCGGAGGCATAAGCAGGCAAGAATTGACCCATACAATCCTAAAAGAAGAGCTAGAAAAAATATACGACTCAATGGGACTTGACCTAAGGGTGCCAAAAGTAATCAACTGCAAATTTTTCAACGACGCCAACCTAATAGGCGCTCTTTATAAACATATAAAAAATTAAAAACAAAAACGGAGTTAGGCCTTGGCTTAGCTCTATTTTTATGCCACAGGATTTGCTTATATATTAAAATAAATTTAAAGGGGGATATTAAAAGAAAGTTAATGGGGGATATTAAAGCAAACTTAAAAGAGAATATACAAGTATTAATAATACAAGATAGACTAAGACTATCCTTAAAGTTACTTCAATACCTATTAAATTAAATCGGGACATTTTAAGATAATTTGATATATATATAAGCAGGGAGAATATTATATAATAAAGCTAAGAAATCGTAAACAGAGGAGAAATCATGACTGAAAACTTAACAGCTACTGGCAATATCGACCCAGATTAGTCAATAGACATAAGCCAGGAAGCTAATTTTATATGGGCCATAGCCAATAAATTAAGGGGCGTCTATATGCCTGACAAATACGGGGATGTCATCATCCCAATGACAATAATTAGGAGATTTGAATTCGTCCTTGAGCCGACTAAGGATGAAATTTTTAAAGACTACAAGGAAGAGTAGCAATAAAAATGCAATTTGTAGGAAAGGAGTATGGGCAAGGATTTATGTCAAAAATAGAATCTAAAATACAAGAAAAAGTCATGTCTTTACTGTATTGTGTATTTTTTTCTTTACTTTTAGCCCTTCATAGCCTTGTGACTTGTATGCATTTACCCATCTTTTTACTATTTACTGATGAGAAAGTTTATATTTTTCTGATTAAGATTTATATGAGATATTTGTTTCAAAATATTCCTTTACTACTTTTATTTTAAATTCTGTGCTATATTTTGCCATTAAAAAATTTACCTCCTTTGGTTATTTTTTTGGTCTAACTTTTCGGGGTCAGTATATTTTCGGGTTGCCTTTATTTTTTTCTTAGTTTAAGGCAGTAGATTATATATTTGAAAGGAACCAGTCTTATATGATACAATGAAAGTGATAATTGATATCATGCGATAAAAGAAGGCCTTTAACTGTTACTTTATACAAGACTATATTGATAGGTCATTTGGGCTTCTTCTTGATGTTTTTGGGAGATATGACCTTATATTATGATCCTAATGATTATGATGGCAAGCCCTATTTACACCCATATTTCTTTTGATTCTCACTCCCCTTGTTGATAGATTTCCAAAGGGTTTGCATATGATTATTCGCGGTGGTTGGTTTAACTTAATATATTTTGTTTACTACCTAACCTTATTGATAAACTATACAAATATGAATTTATAAGCTTATAAGTCAGGGATTAAATTTATTATTTACAGGAGAAAATTTATGAGAAAATTAAATTTTATTGACAACAAGAAAACAAAAGCTGACTACAAAAACTGGGTTCCTGAAAGCTTGTTAAGGAATTTAATACTTGCAAGCCTCGTGGCTTTTATCCTATTTATAGCCCTTGGTGTTAGTGACTTTGTATTTAGCGGAAGAACTCGTCTTATCTTTGCCATTATTTTTGGATATGCAACGCTGAAACTTACTTTTTTTGCAATTTGGATGAGATTACTATATAGGGCTTTTGATTACAATGGAAAAAGAAAGCTTGCCGAAATAATTATAGAAAAGACTGCAGCTTATGTAAAAATTCCTGATGGTGGACTTGGACTTGACGTAGGATGTGGTAGTGGAGCTCTTACTATAGCTTGTGCAAAGAGAAATCCAAAGGCGACCATGGTGGGCTGTGACATATGGAAAGGTTCATATAAAACTGAATTTTCTAAAGAACTCTGTAAAAATAATGCAAAATTAGAGGGAGTAGAGAATGTGAGATTTGAAGAAGGAAATGCAGTGGATTTTCCGTTTGAAGATGAAAGTTTTGATGCAGTAACAAGCAACTACGTTTATCACAATATAAGTGGGAAAAACAAACAAAAACTTTTACTGGAGACATTGCGTGTGCTAAAAAAAGGTGGAGTTTTTGTTATCCATGATCTGATGAGCAAGTCAAGATACGGAGATATGAATAAATTTATCGAAAAGCTTAAAAAAGACGGCTACGAAGATGTGCAATTAATTGATACAACAAAGGGGCTTTTTATGGGTCACAAAGAAGCCTTATTCTTGGGACTTTACGGCTCAACTCTTCTTATTGGGAGAAAATAAAATTGTATATAAATTATTAGACAAATTTAGAAAGTTGATAGGGTGTGCAAGATGAAATACAAAGCTTTTTATTTCTTATTATTTAAAGGTCCAATGAAGAAAGTTCTTACAGAAAAGTATGATAAAGTATATAGTTCAGAAATTATTAAGAAGAGTAAAAAAATTTATCGAAAATTAATAGAAGAGGCAGATGATATCGGCGATGACAATCCAATGGCATACAATGAGATGTTCGCCCTTGTCTTTGTTGCTCCATATATAGCAAGTGAGAAAAAAATTTCACCAGAAATCATTCAAGAGATGATGCGAAGAACTCTTTATTCTTTTAAATGGTATTTTTCTTTAATCAACCTCAATACTAAGATTGGAAAACAGGCCAATAAGAAAAATATTCTTAAGTATTACAAGTGGTATACAGATGAAAAAGAAAAGCTCTATCCTACATCCTTTAAGGTTGATTTTGTGGGAGAACCCTATGAGGGTGCTTGTTATTATAGAATTACACGCTGTCCCATTTGTGCTTACACAAAGAAGCTGGGTGTCGATGAATTAATGCCCCTATTTTGTGAGCTTGATGAGCTTATGATAAGTCTTGAGCATGGAATACTTCACAGAAAAGATACCATAGCAAATGGAGCAGATTGTTGTGATTATTTTATTACAGGCGATAGAGAATAAAGTTAAGTTACAAAAATAAGTATTGGTAAAAACTTATAAATGATTATTAATGAAGGTGTGAAATGAGTTTGACTTATAAAATTGCATCAGAAATAGTAAGACTTCTTGGGGTCAAAAAATGTTTTAAAGAACAAGGATCAGATGCTTGAGTATGCAAAGGTAGAAAATGCAAAGGCAGTATTTGAAGGAATGGGCCACGGACAATTTCTCCACGAACACCCTCAAGAATACGCTAAGAAACTAAAAAACTTTTTAGAAAATAAATAAGGAGAATATTATGGATATAACAAGAGCAATATTAGATGGAATTGCAATGGCTGCTATCTTTAACGGTTCAGTGGCAGCTTTTGTACTGATTAACCCAAGATTTTTCTTCGATTCTTATCCAAAGGCAATTCAAAATTCGGCTCCAGTAAAAATGACAAAGGGAGAAAAAAGAATAAATTTCATACTTACATATGTAATTTCAATAATATGTTTGATATATGGAGTGGCCTCTCTTTTACATACGGGAACAAGAGGACTTAGAGATTTTTTCTGGATGAGCTATATTCAGTGGATAATATTAAACTTTGGAGATTTCCTTTTGTTGGATATACTTTTATTCCAAGGAAAGTACAAGGATAGGATAGTCATACCAGGCACAGAAGGGCATGAGGACTACAAATTTGGAAATTGGATGAAACATTTGGCCATTAAGGAACATTTTATCTTGATGCCATTACTAATTCCAATAGTATCCATAGTCCAAGCTTGGCTAGTGGTGTTACTGGGATTATAAAATAAATTTGATTAAGAAATCTCAAGGAGAAAAATTTGGAAATTAGAAAAATATCAAAATCAGATTTAGAAGAATTAGCAAAGTTAATGGTAGATGTCTATAATGGTCCACCTTGGAATGATAAATGGACAGCAGAAACAGCCCTAGAATCTTTAACCGATATTTCAGATTTTCCTAAATTTTTTGGCAATCTAATTGTCGATGGAAATAAAATAATTGGTGCAATAATTGGTCATATAAGAAGATATGCGACTGAATCAACTTTTTATATTGATGAGTTTTTCATTTCTGAAGAATATAGGGGGACAGGTCTGGCAAAAAAACTTTACCAAACAAGTATAAAAGAATTGCAGGAAAGAGGTATAAGCGGTGCATTTTTCACTACTTTAAAAAATTCTCGAGCCTATAATTTTTATGTAAAACAAGGCGCTTGGGATTTGAAAGATTCTTCATGCTTCTACCATAAATTTTTCTAAAGGTAATTTAAAAATATAAGATGTTTTGAAGCAAGGATAGGCAGGGCCGAGAGCTGGCCTTTCACCTATATTCCATGAAGCAAGCCATCGAGGAGGGCTTTATCATCGATGTCCTCCAGTAATATGTGACCTATGAAACCATGAATATGGGTAGGGGAAGCCTAGGGTCTGATAATAAGAAAAAGCTTTCTGAAATAATTGATGATATAAATGCTAGGACTGGGTTGAATCTGGATGTGGATGAGGCATCAAGGGCTATCATGCAGATTAGGGACCTGATGATGAGGTCTGATGACCTTAGAAAGTCAGCGAGAAATAATAGCGAGGATGACTTTAGATTTTCCTTCTATTCTGATGTAGAAGATGCCTTGATTGCTGGCTTTGACCAAAATAGGGATTTTTATAGCTTGCTTTTGGACAATAAGGATATACAAAAAGAGGTCTTGGGACTATTTATACCAGGCCTTTATAAGAATTTGAGGCAGGATAATATTTAGGAGGGCTTATGAAATTAGAAGTGTGTATTGATTCTTATGATTCGATGATTTCAGCTGTAGTGGCTGGGGCTGATAGGGTTGAGATTTGTTCAGCTCTTGACCTTGATGGTCTTACTCCATCCATTGGACTTGTTAGGATGTGCGAGTCTTTTGATATTGAAAAATATGTGATGATTAGGCCTCGTCCTGGGCATTTTACCTATGATGGGCTAGAAATTGCCCAGATGAAAGAGGAGATTATGGCCTTTAAGGATATGAAAATCCACGGCTTTGTCTTTGGTGTCCTTGATGCTGATGGCAAAATTGACATAGAAACTATGAAAGAACTTGTTTATCTGGCCTATCCAAAGTCTGTGGCCTTTCACAGGGCCTTTGATTATTCAATTGGTGGGGAAGATCAGGTTGAGGACTTAATTAAGATGGGAGTTGAGCGAATTCTTACATCTGGCAAGAAGCCTAAGGCTATAGATGGCTTAGATTTAATAAGAGATTTGCAAGAAAAATACGGTGACAAAATCGAAATTATGGCTGGTTCTGGAATAAATTCTTCAAATATCAAGGAGATTTACGAAAAAACTGGGATTGAGTCTTTCCATATGTCAGCTAGAGATTATTACCAAACAGAGACCTCCTATAATAATTTTGGCAAGGATTTTAGCGATTATTCTTATGCGGTCGGCATAGAAATTGAGATGGCTAGGGAAGTTCTCGATTCTCTTTAAAATATTTTTTTCTTTTTGTGACCTAGGTCATAGTAAGTTTTTATATTTTTGATAAAATTATTATAGAAACGTTGAGTAGAATAGATTGAAAGGAAAAATAATGATTAAAGATAGTAAGATTATATTAATTGGTGATGGAGCTGTAGGTTCATCTTTTGCCTATGCTGCTACCCTTTGGGGCATCGGCAGAGAGCTTGGAATTATAGATATCAATGAGGATAAGGCTGAGGGCGATGCCATGGACTTATCTGATGTTTTAAGTTTTGCAAGACCTAAGAAGATTTATAAGGCTGACTATAGCGATTGTGCTGATGCTGAGCTTGTTGTAATTACAGCAGGTGCACCACAAAAACCAGGCGAAACCCGTCTAGACCTTGTAGATAAGAATTTGAAGATTTTTAAGGATATGATTGGCAAGATTAAGGATTCAGGTTTTGAAGGAATCTACTTAGTAGCTGCCAACCCTGTTGATATCCTAACTTATGCTACCTGGAAATATTCAGGTGCAGACTGCAACAAGGTTATAGGATCTGGTACAAGCCTTGATACATCTAGGTTTAAGAAGGAAATAGCCAAGCTTGTTGGTATCGATCCAAGAAGTGTGGATACCTATATCCTAGGAGAGCATGGAGATACAGAATTCCCTGTTTGGAGCCATACCAATATAGGTGGCCTTCCACTATACGAATGGGTGTCTAAGCATTCGCAAGTCGATGAGATGGAGCTATTAGCTACTTTCGATAAGGTTAAAAACGCAGCCTATGAGATTATTAATAAGAAGGGTGCAACCTTCTACGGAATAGGAGCAGCCCTTGCCCGCCTAGCCCAAGCTATAATTAATGATGAGAAGGCAGTTTACTCCACATCATCCTATCTTGATGGCGAATATGGCCAAAAGGACATCTATATAGGAGTGCCAACAGTAATCGGCAAGGATGGGGCAAAATGGGTAATCGACGTGCCTTTAACAGATACAGAGCAAGAAAGAATGGACAAGTCTGCCGCTACCCTAAGAAAGGTAATGGAGGATGCAGGCCTATACGATTAATAGGCTCATTAGTCTGTGAAAATAGCCATAGCCAAGCTATGACTTGCAAATCCCACAAATACATTTAACTAAATATTAACTACTATTACACTATTAACCCTAGCTTGGCTAGGGTTTTCTTTATATTCTTTTTTATAAAATCTAATTTTTTAAAATATTTTTCTTCTTGGCCTTTTGGCTTAAATTAGGACTTTTTTTCAATAATAGATAAATATTTATATTTTATTAATTATAAATCATATTATTTCAAAACTTGAACATTATGTTGGCGGGCGTATTATATAGCCAGGACATGAAAAATATATTTTAAGATATATAAGTTAAGACCTATTATTTCTTAAAAGATGGCTTAAAAACATTTACAATATTAAGTTTCTTAATAAAGTGTAAATAATATATTATGAATCATAACTTATTAAGTGCCTTTTACTAGTAGGAATATTTCATAAAAGCCAATTTTAAAGAATCTTTAGGTCTTAGCTTGTGGCTGAATTATTTAGTCCGAATTTAGAAAGGAAGTTAGAAATGAAAAAAATATCTAAATTTATTTCCTATCATCCAAGATTAGTTTTACTTATTATGACCTTATTGCTCATTCCTTCTTGGATAGGATATAAGTCTACTGGTGTCAATTATGATATCTTGTCATATTTGCCAGCTGATCTAGAGTCCACCCAGGGCCAGGAAATCTTGGATAAGGATTTTAAAAATGCTGCTACGGGCATGCTAATCCTTAAGGGGACTGACCATGATGCGGATGTGCTTAAAAATGAAATCCTTAAGATTGATGGGGTGGAGGATGTAATTTCCAAGTCTTCTATACTTGGCGATACGGTTCCAAATGAATTTTTGCCAGATGAAATCAGGGATGCCTTTTATGCGGAGGATTCTACCCTGCTTATGGTTAAATTTTCTGAATCATCTTCATCTATAAGGACTATGGAGGCTATTGATGCCATAAAGAGCCTTGAGTCTAAGGAAAAATACCTAAGCGGGATTTCTTCTTTGGTTAAGGATACTAAGGATTTGATTGATAAGGAAACTCCAATCTATGTGGCTCTTGCTGTTGCACTTGCCCTTGTGGTCTTATCCTTTGCCAACGAATCAACTATTATCCCATTTTTGTTTATGCTAAATATTGGCTATGCGATTTTGTATAACTTTGGGACCAACTTATTCCTTGGGGAAATTTCCTATATTACCAAGGCTATTGCAGCTGTTTTGCAGCTGGCTGTTACTACAGACTATTCGATTTTCCTCTATCACAGGTATGTAGAAAAGAAGAGGAAAAATGAAAGCAAAAACGAGGCTATGGCCAAGGCCATTGATTCAACCCTTGCGTCTATCTTTGCCTCATCCCTTACTACCTTTGCAGGATTTTTGGTCCTCTTACTTATGCAATTAGGCCTTGGTAAAGATATTGGCTTGGTAATGAGTAAGGGCGTACTTTTGGGCCTTATTTCAACAGTAGTTGTCTTACCACCAATGATTTTGATGGCAGAAAAACTTGTAAATAGGTTTAACCACAAGGTCTACCTACCTAGTTTTGAAAGAACAGCCAATTTTACAATTAAAAATAGGAAGAAACTCTTCATAGTATTTTTGCTCTTGTTCCTACCAGCTATCTACGGGTCAAGGAATACCGACCTTTACTACAACTTAGATAGGTCTCTCCCTCAAGATTTGGATTCAATAGTTGCGCTAAATAAGATGAAAAAGGACTACAAGATGGCTTCAAGCCACTTTATAGTAGTAAAAGATGACCTATCAAAGACATCTGTTAATTCCATGATTGAAGAAATTGAAAATGTGGATGGGGTTAACAATGTACTTAGTATAAATTCTATGACAGGCCTAACCCTACCTAGCGAATATTTACCAGATAAGCTTAAGAAGAATTTTGAGCAAGCTGGCTATCAGATGATAATGGTAAATTCCAAATATCAGACAGCCTCAGATGAGGTAAATAAGCAAATTTCAGCTATAGATAAGATTGTAAAGGCCCATGACCCAGAGGGCAAGCTCACTGGTGAAGCAGTTCTTACAAAGGATTTGACAATATTATCAGACAGGGACTTTAAAATGGTAAATATCGTATCAATCGCAGTGGTATTTTTAATCATTGCCCTAGTCTTTAAGTCACTTGCAATTCCAATAGTTTTGATTGCTGCAATTGAGTTAGCTATTTTTATAAATATGGGAATCCCATTTTATTTTGGCCACACCATCCCATTTATTACATCGATAATTATAGGGGTAGTTCAATTAGGTTCAACCATTGACTATTCAATCCTGATGATGGATAGGTTCCTCTTTGAATATAAAAAGCACAGAAATCTCGAAAAGGCCCTCGACCTTTCAGTCAGGGAAACTTCAAAATCAATTGTTACATCAGCCCTAGCCTTTTTTGCGGCGACAATTGGCGTTGGTATCTATTCAAAAATGGAGATTGTTTCGACTATTTGTATTTTCTTGGCAAGAGGTGCGATAATTTCAATGCTTGTAATTATTATCTTCCTACCAGCATTAATTGGAATCACCCTTCCATTTATAGAAAAACTACTAAAGGATTAAAGAAAGGAAATGAAAATGAATAAAAAATTTACAAAGGCCCTTGCAGTTTTAAGCGTAAGCGCAATCCTTGGAGGTAATATAGCTTACGCTGCTGAGCCTAAGGCTAGCAAAAATGAAACAGTTTATGTAAGCAAGGAAGCAGGGGAGATTAAAGATAAGACTGTTTCTGTTTGGATAAATAAGGATGAGAAGTCCAAGCTTAAGGATAAATCAGACCTTAAGGATATCAAAAATCTAGAGACCGATGAGAAAATCGAGGCCAAGGATGGCCAGATTGACATAGATAGTGATGTCAAAGACTTTTATTACCAAGGTAAGACTGACAAGGACTTGCCAGTGGATGTGGAAATAAAATACCAACTTGACGGTAAGGATATAACTTATAAGGACCTAGATGGCAAATCAGGTAAGCTAAAAATCACCATAAGTGCCCATAATAAAGTAAAATCTAGCCTTAAGTCAGGAAAAATTATCTATTCACCTTACCTAGTTGCAAGTGAAATGACCTTTGCTGATGACCAGGTTAAAAATATTAAGGCTGATTCTGCAAAGATTATAAAAGATGGCAAAAACCAGATAGTTACTTGCATCCTAACACCTGGAATTAGGGATAATTTCGATGGAATCCTTGATAGCGATAAGCTTGATAAGTTTAAAGATGAGATTGAAATTGAAATGGAAGTTGAAAATTTCAAGCCAAGCGAGGCCTATCTTGTAATTACCAATGAAATTTTCCAAGATGGCAAGACTTTGGATTCCCTTGATGACCTAGACCAAGGGATAGGGGAATTAACAGCAAATGCAGGCAAACTAGTCGATGCATCAGCTAAGCTTAAGGATGGATCAGCTAGCCTAAATCAAGGTCTAGGAGACCTTGCAGGTGGAGCTGATAAGCTAGCAAATGGTTCCCAAAGATTAAAGGATGGCTTTGATCAGATGAGTGGTGCCTTTGCAGGTCTTCCAGAAAAGATTGGCCCAATGCAAGAAGCCATAAGCGCCCTAAATAATGGAGGGGCAAGGCTAAATGCAGGCCTTGGCCAATATACAGGAGGAGTTGCTGAGATAAATTCAAATATGACCGCCCTCTTAGAAGGGGCTGATGGCCTAAATCAAGGGGCCAATGACCTAGATGCTGGAATTAAGGATCTTAGCCAGGGCCTTGTAAGTATGAAAGAAAAAATATCTGAGGGATCTGATGGAAATGATTTGGCAGAATTTGCTAAGGGCATCAAGACCCTAAAGGCAGGAATCGATGATTTTAGCCAAAAAATAGATCCTATGGCTGATTCCTTAAATAAGTTAAGTGCTGGCTTAGAAGAGGCAAGCAAGTCTCAAGTGAGTCTTGCAGGAGGTCTTGAAAAACTAAATGAGGCAAGCCAAAATGCCCCATCTAGTCAAGCAACTCTAGCAAGTATAAATGAAAAGGCGTCTGCTCTTGAAAATCAAATAGCAAGCCTTGAATCGAAAAACCTTGACGGGTCATTGACAGGAGAGATAGAAAGCCTAAGAGCCATCCAAAGTGGACTTTATAAAGATGCTACAAATCTTACTGCAAGTGCCAAGGCAAATGCCAGTATCTCAGCTGGTTTAAATCAATTAAGTCAATCATCAAATGACCTTACATCAGGTCTGGGCAAATTAAATCAAGGATTAGCAGAGATGGCAAGTCAAGTAAATTCTTCTAAGAAAGACTTAAACCAGGCATCAGAGGCCCTAGGAGCAGGACTTGCCAAGCTTGACCAAGGCTTAGAAAAAAGCGACTTGATGAAATTAGCTGAGGCCTTCGACCAATTAGACCAGGGACTTTCTAAATTAAAGGCAGGTTCCGAGAAATTAGCAGCAGGCACCAGCAGGAATAAGGAAGGTGTAGAAAAACTTGCCCAAGCCTTAAATCTTCTTGATTCAAAATCAGAAGAATTAAAGACAGGATCAGAACAATTGGCAGGTGGCCTAAGTGAATTTAATGAAAGATCTAAGGCCCTAAAAGACCTAACATCTATAAATGACAAGGCCTTAAATCCAATGGCCCAAGGCCTAAATGACCTAAATAAGGGAATCCTGGACCTAAGAGCAGGAGCCTTAAAATTAAAAGAAGGATCTGACACCTATAAGGCAAAATATGACGAATTTGACTCAGGCCTTAGAAGATATAAGGCAGAAGGCATAGATAAATTAGAAGAAAAGACTGGCGATTTAGACAAGGCCAAAGAAGTCCTAGACCAAATGTCAAACCTTGCTAGGAAAAATAATTCAATCTCAGGCACAAGTAATGAATTTGAAACCAGATCAAGGATTATAGAAAAGATTAGATAAGAAAATTAATGTTGAAAAACAAGGGATTTGTTATATAATAATACCAAGAGAAGCCACCTCTTACAAAGCAGAGTAATTGAGTAACACAAATTCACAAAAAAGACCCTAGCTGGTGACTAGGGTCTTTTTAATTATTTGTCCATAGAATCTGATATCTTGCTTGTTAAAAGCAGAATTAGGCCTACAAACAATGGAAAATAAAAATTTTCCCATAGTAATTGAGTTAACATGAACTCACCTCCCTCCACCTAAATAATATATGGTGTTAGGCAAGTTTATTATATCATATCTTGATAAAAGTAGACAATAAGTAAGCTTGAAAAATGGGGGATTTGTTATATAATAATACCAAGAGAAGCCACCTCTTACAAAGCAAATGATGGTAGTCGTGATTAGACTCACGAAAAAAGACACTAGGCCTAAACTAGTGTCTTTTTGATTTAATTGTCCATAGAATCTAAAATCTTGCTTGCTAGAAGCAGGATTAGACCTACAAACAACGGAAAATAAAAATTTTCCCAAATGATGGTTGTCATTATAGACTCACCTCCCTCCACCTAAAAATATAGGGTGTTAGGCAAGTTTATTATATCATATCTTGATAAAAGTAGACAATAAGTAAGCTTGAAAAATGGAGGATTTGTTATATAATAATACCAAGAGAAGCCACCTCTTACAAAGCAAAGTATAAGAGTAGTGATATAACTCACTAAAAAATACCCCAGCTGCAATCTGGGGTATTTTTTGTTATTATTTGTTCATAGAATCCCAATACTTGCTTACAAAAAGCAGGATTAGTCCCACGAACAATGGAAAATAGAAATTTTCCCAAAGTATAAGAGTTAGCATTATAACTCACCTCCCTCCACCTAAAAAATATAGGGTGTTAGGCAAATTTGTTATATCATATTTATATATTTAAACACAAAAAAGCTGGTTAAGGTTATTTTTCTTACCAGCTTTTAATTTTTATTCTCCTACAAAGGTGATTTTGCCTTCTTCTAGTTTCGCAATTCTTGCTAGGGAATAGATATCAACTCCCATTTCTTCTACAAGGGCCCTACCATCTGAGAATGACTTTTCTACAACTATACCTAGTCCTACAGGGTTGGCGCCTGCTTGTCTGCAAAGAGCTACCATGCCTTTGGCTGCTTGACCATTAGCTAGGAAGTCATCGATCATGAGGATGTTTTCTCCTTCTTTTAAGAAGTTTTTATCTACTATTAGCTCATTTGTGACTTGTTTGGTAAATGAATATACGCTTGAGTGGTAGACATCTTCACTTGTTGTGAGAGATTGTTTTTTTCTTGCAAAAACACAGTTTACTTCTAGTTCTAGGGCTGTGGCAAGGGCTGGAGCAATACCAGATGATTCAACAGTTAGGACCTTATCGATGTTTTTGTCTTTAAAGTAGGCAGCAAACTCTTCTCCCATTTTATGTATAAGTTTGGCATCTATCTGTTGGTTTAAAAATGAATCTACCTTTAGTATGTTTGGACCAATAACAATTCCGTCTTTGAGAATTCTTTCTTCTAGTTCTTTCATCATATCTCCTTATCATATCAAATCAATATTTGTAAGCTTTTTATAATTATAATTCTTTTCTAAAATTAGTCAATTTTTGAGAAGTTATGATTGTTTTTGATTGACTTTGAATGAATTTGATGTTATAATATTAACATGATATTAGAAAAAAGATTAGATCTTATAATTTCAACCCTCAAGAAAGAGGAGAAGGTATCAAATAAGGTCCTAACTGAAAAGCTTAAGGTAAGCGAGTCTACTCTTAGGCGTGACTTAGATTATTTACAAAAGCAAGGCAAGATAAGAAGAGTGCATGGAGGTGCAGTTCTTAATATCAATCCTAGCGAGCTAAATTATCTTGACAATGAAAGGGTCCACACCAAGGAGAAGGCAGCAATTGCCAAAAAGGCGGGAGGCCTTATAGGAGATGCCAAATTTATTTATTTAGATGCTGGTTCTACCTGCCATCAAATCCTTGACTATCTGGATATGACAATGGATATAAAGATAGTAACAAATGGTCTTATGCATGTAGAAAAGCTGATTTCTAAAAATATCCCAACCCTCATTCTAGAAGGGGAGATAAAGCCATCAACTATGGTGATAACAGGGATTAAGACCTTAGAATCCATAAGCTCTTACAATTTTGACCTAGCCTTTATTGGGGCCAATGGTTATGATGAGGAGGGCTTTTATACAGCAGATACTAATGAGGCTGTAGTTAAGGCAAAGGCAATAGAAAATGCGACTAGGGCCTATGTCTTGGCAGATTCTTCTAAGGAAAATATCAAGTACTTTGCAAGGATAGCAAAAAGGGAAGATGTAGAACTAATAAGGGAGGAAGGATGATTTACACAATTACGACAAATCCATCAATTGACTATATCATGAGATTTGATAAGTTTAGCGATGGGGCCACAATCAGGGCTTATGAAGATGAAAAATATCCTGGTGGCAAGGGGATTATGGCAAGTAAAATCCTCAAAAACCTCGGAGAAGACCCTATAAATCTGGGTTTTGTGGGTGGTTTTATTGGAGAATATATAGCAAGTGGTGTAAGAGACTTGGGTCTTAAGGAAAAATTTGTAAGGATTGCAGACAATTCAAGGATCAATGTCAAATTAAAATATGACCACGAAACAGAAATAAATGCCAAGGGCCCAAACATTTCCAAGGAAGAAGTGGAAGAATTTTTTACAAGCCTTAAGGAAATTAGTGGAGATGACATAATAGTTATCTCAGGCTCCCTTCCATATAGCCTTTATGAAGATTTTTATAAAAAGGTCATAGAGGCTACAGGGGCAAGATTTACCATAGATATAGCTGATAAGAGGGTGCTTGATTATCTAAAATACAAGCCACTTCTAATTAAGCCTAACAAGGAAGAGCTTGGTAAGATTTTTGAAACAGAAATCACCGATGAAAATATGGTTAAATACGCCAAAAAGCTCAACCAGCTTGGGGCGCAAAATGTAATAGTTTCTCTAGGAGCGGAAGGGTCTATCTTTGTAGATGATAATATCGCCCTAAGAGCTAAACCTATCAAAGGAAAGCTTGTAAATTCAGTAGGTTCTGGAGATAGTATGGTGGGAGGTTTCGTCTACGGACTTGTAAATGCTTACGATAAGACAGATGCCTATAAGCTTGCAGCAGCCTGTGGAAGCGCAACAGCATTTAGTCCTGATATAGCTGAAAGGACAATGATTAACAATATTTTAAGGGAAGTAGAGGTAGAAGAAATTGGAAATTAGAGATTTACTAAAAAAGGATCTGATGATCCTAGACTTAAAAGCAGACAGTAAGGAAGCTGCTATCGATGAAATCGCAGCAAAGTTTTTTGAAAAAGGCTATGTAAAAAGTGCAGAAGACTTTGCAGCTGGCCTTAGAGAAAGAGAAGCCCAAGGCTCAACAGCTCTTGGAGAATCAGTAGCCATCCCTCACAGCAAAAACGCAACAGTAATAGAACCTGCAGTTCTCTTTGCTAGAAAAATCGGAGGACTTGATTACGATGCCCTTGATGGGGAGGCGACAGAAATATTTTTTGCAATAGCAGCTCCAGACGGGGAAAATAACCTCCATGTTGCAACACTTGCAGAATTATCAAAGATGATAATGAAAAATGGTTTTATCGCTGACCTTAAGAAGGTAGAAAATCCTGAAGATGTATATGGAGTGATTGATAAATATTCAGAAGCTAAAAAAGAAGAAGTCGTTGAAGCTTCTCCAGCTGATAAAAAAGCTTGCCATATCCTAGCTGTAACAGCTTGTCCAAATGGTATTGCCCACACCTACATGGCCCAAGAAGCCCTAGAAAAGGCAGCTAAGGCTAAGGGAGCAAATATCAAGGTAGAAACAAATGGATCTGATGGAATCAAAAATAGACTCACCCAAGCAGAAATAGATGCGGCTGATGTTATAATAATTGCAGCAGATAAAAAGGTAGAAACAGCCAGATTTAACGGCAAAAAGCTAATCCAAAGACCAGTATCAGATGGGATTAGAAAGGCAGATGAGTTAATTGACCAGGCCCTAGCAGGCAAGGCCAATATTTATCATGAAGAAGGCGGAGCCAGCCAAGAATACGCCGAAGAGAGCCAATCTCTTGGACAAAAAATCTACGGAGACCTCATGAATGGTATTAGCCATATGCTACCATTTGTAATCGGTGGTGGAATCCTAATGGCTATCTCCTTCCTAATAGAAAGATTTGCAGGCAATGAATCAGTGGCCTTCACCTTCCTAAATGGACTTGGTGGAGATGCTTTCAATTTCCTAATTCCAATCCTTGCAGGCTATATAGCCTACTCAATAGCTGACAGACCAGGTCTAATGCCAGGTATGGTTGCAGGACTTATGGCAAGCCGTGGAGCAGGCTTTATTGGCGGACTAATCGGAGGTTTTATAGCAGGTTATGTAGTAAACTTCCTTAAGAAAGCTTGTAAAAACCTACCAAAGACCGTAGAAGGTCTAAAACCAATGCTTATCTACCCAGTTCTTGGCCTATTTATAGTTGGGGCAATCATGTTCTTTGTAATAGATCCAATTTTTACTGGAATAAACACAGCTATCAATAACTGGCTAACAGGACTTGGCGGAGCAAACATGGTAATCCTTGGTGCCCTCCTTGCAGCAATGATGGCAGCAGACATGGGTGGTCCAATCAACAAGGCAGCCTACGCCTTTGCAATAGGTGCCTTCACAGATACAGGAATAGGAACCTTTATGGCAGCAGTAATGGTAGGCGGCATGGTCCCACCAATTGCCATAGCTTTTGCTACAACTTTCTTCAAAAACAAATTCAATGAAGAACAAAAGAAGACAACAATTACTAACTATATCCTAGGAGCATCCTTCATCACAGAAGGAGCAATCCCATTTGCGGCAGCAGAGCCACAAACAGTCCTTCCATCATGTATAGCAGGATCAGCCCTAGCGGGTGCTATAGTAGGATATTTCGGAGTAAGCGCTCCAGCCCCACACGGAGGAATCTTCATCCTTCCAGCAATGTCAAGCCTAAACCAAGCCCTACTCTTTGTAGGTGCAGTTCTAATAGGTGCTGTAGTCGGAGGCCTAATCCTTGGAGCAATCAAGAAAAAACCAGAATAATAAGATAGCTAAGATTTTAAATCATTAATAATATTGACGGATCTTTAAAAAGTCTAAGATAGAAAAAAGACGAGGAATGAAAATGTCCTCGTCTTTTTATAATAAATTTTATTTTTCGATTGTCATTGCGTTGATTTGGTCACATGCTTGCCATACTGGTGTGATGACATCAAAGCCCTTAATCCTGTTTGAATATCCTGTGTGGAATACATTTGAATATAGTGGGATTTCTGGTAGGTAGTCGTTATACCATTTTTGGAATTCTTCCCACTTATCTAGGTAGCCTTCTTTGTCAGATGGATCTGTTTTTCTTAAACTTGCAGTTACTTCATCTGCCTTTGGATCATTGACCTTGCTTCTGTTAAATGGTCCTTCTGATGAGTAGTAGAACCATGGGTCAAATGGTGTAGCAAAGTCTGAAGCCATTGAAAAAGCTGTATATTGTGCATCTTCTTTTGGGAAACTCAAATAATCCATTAGGGTTGAGAATGAGCCTGCTGTCACATTATATTCCATACCAGCTTGCTTAGCATTTGGAGGAAGTTGGTTTGATATTAGGGTTGTAATTGGTGATTGTTCTGCTCCATATTGGTTAACAACGAGCTTGTTTCCATTTTCGTCATACCTATAATAGTCGAAGCCGTCTTGGTTTTTGTTAAATTCATCTAGTGCTTTTGCCTTATCCCATGGACTCTTGCCGTCTTTTTCGAACTTGTAAGGAGTTTTGTCTAATAATTCATTTGCCTTATCAATATTTAAAATCCAGTTTGTAAGTTTTTCTTGTAAATCTGCTCCTCTTTCCTTATACATCCATTGGCTTTGGCCATACATACCATTTGTTACTACACCATAACCACCTAGGAAGGCTTGAACAAATTCGTTCCTGTCCATTAAGCTTGCTATAGCTTGTCTTACTTCCTTGTATTTAGTTGCTCCTCTGTCTGTTAAAAAGATTATATTTCCATAACCATTTCTTTCATAAGAAGATAAGCCTATTTTTCCAGCCTCTTGTGCTTTTTTGAGTTGGGCAATTTTCCCACCATCAGTTTCAGCTTCCCAAATGTCGATGTCGCCATTTTCTAGTAGGTCTGGGCCTATATTTCTATTTACCAATTGAACTATGATGTGATGTATGCTAGCTTTTTGGCCTTTGAAATTGCCTTGGTAATTCTCATTAAGGTCAAGTTTAACCATGTTATTTTCAAATTTATTGAACTTGTAAGGACCGCAAGTTACTGCAGGATTAAACCTGTAATCGCTTGTTTCTTTTATCATGGCTTCTTCAATTAGAAGTCTTGTTGGGTCAACATCTCCGCTTTTACGAGCTTCGAGGTCTTTTTCTTTTTGGTCTAATTCTTCTTTAGCTTTTTTGTAATCTTCGCTTTCCTTATCCTCTCCTTCATTGTCTTTGTCAAAGTTTTCTTTTAGGAGGGCAATTTGATTATCTATAGATTTTTTGTAATTTTCTTTGTCTTTGTCAGTCACTTGGTAACCTTCTTTAACAACAAGTTTCTTGCCATCTTTTGATACAGCCAAGTTTTGACCAATATAGTGAAGAGGTGTTGGGCCTGCATTAGATAAGGCTTGAGCTTCAAAATATGGTAATTGTGAAGCATCAACTGTGATAGAGAAAGTATAATCATCAATCTTTTCTAGACCTTCAAATGAATCTGTATCACCCTTTTTGAAAGCCTCGAATCCCTTAAGAGAATCACCACCAACATTTAAAGAGCCTGTAAGAGTGTTAAAGTCCTTATCAGATTCTAGTAGGATTCCAAAAAGATAATCATCAGCTGTAATAGGCTCGCCATCTGACCATTTCAAATCTTTTTTGATTGTGTATTTGGTGGTCATAGACCCATCTTCATTCTTGATGAGCTCAGGTTCTTTTTCTAGGGCAGCGGTATTTGTTTGGAACTGGCCATATTCATCTATAACATAGCAATTATAGCCATTGTTTCCTTCAATACCCATAAACTTTCTAACATTTACGTCATTTGCGTCATTATTGTAGCCTTGGATGAAGTCTCCATTAATAGTGCCAACACCCAAAACTATGGTATCATCAGCTGTCTGCTTTTCAAAATCATCAAGATTTTCTTTTTGACTATCCTCTAAAGGTTGGGCATCCTTGTTTTCCTCTTGTCCACTTGCCCCATTTCCCGCATCGTTTGTAGAATTTGAATTGGATCCACAAGCCGAAAGACTTAGGACTAAAGCCAAAGCCAATAGGGATGAATAAAGTTTTTTGTTTTTCATACTAACCTTCCTTTTATCTATGTATATTTTATAAATATTTAAAACTCTACTCTCATTATTCATTCGAGTCAAAGATTATTGTATATATATTAATTTCCTTTTTTAAATTTAGTAGATTTCTAGGTTGGGCAATATCAGGATAAAGGACTTTGTAGCCTTGGTTTTTTCTTTTCCTAAAGTGTTTATATTCATCTTTTATTCGTATCCTTATCTTGGTATTTATGTAGATTTTTTAATTTTTAAGTAAAAGTTAATCTTGATTAATTTACTAGGTCTTGTATAATCTAAATATAATAAATTGACATGAAAAAGAAGAGAATATATAAGCGAGTATTACAGAGAAAGTTAGGTAGCTGAGATAACTATATGAGCAATATATTTATGCATCTTTGAGTCGGGTAGGCGAAAATAGTAGCTTATCACAGGTTCGCCTGTTATAGCGAGCGGAGTTATTTGACTCCCATGAGGTTTTCTATTTATATATAGAAGATGAACGAAGGTGGAAACACGATTGCACTCGTCCTTTATTTGGGGACGGGATTTTTTTTACTCAATTTATGATGGTTTGTTGCAATAATCCTCCATTGAGAGGTGAATTTATAGAAAGGTGATATATGAAATATCTAGCAGTAGCAGTAGTCTTGGCTTTGTTTTTTGGCCTAAGTCTACTTAAAAAACGTGGATCAAAATTTTCCACGAGGGTAATTTTAGGTTCAATCCTAGGACTAGGAGTAGGATTTATCTTTAAGGGAGAAACTGAGCTTGTAGGAATCTTTGGAGAAGTTTATGCCAACCTCCTCTTTGCCCTTGTAATTCCTCTACTTTTAACATCTGTTATAAAGGTGGTGGTATCAAGCGAAAACCTAGCCAAGCTTAAGAGCTTGGGTCTAAAGACAGTTGGAATCTTAAGTCTTCACAATGTCCTAGGCTCTCTAATTGGTCTTGTTTTAGCTTTTAGTTTTTCAATCGGAAGTGGGGCAAATATTCCTTTGCCAGAAGCGGCAGAAGCCAAGGAAGTACCAAGCTTTGCCGAAGCAGTGGTAGGATTTTTCCCAAAAAACATTATAGATGATGCAGGAAATGGTAGGGTAATTCCAATAATTGTCTTTGCTGTTCTAATCGGTCTTGCTGTTTTACAATTAATCGAACACGGCAAGGAAGAGGAAACCAAGCCTTTTGTAGCCTTTATTGAATCATTTTCAGCAGTGATTAATAGGCTAATCGGCTTTGTCACAGACTTTACCCCATATGCAGTCCTTTCCTTAATAGCAAGGGCTGTAGCAAAGATAGACTACACAGCTATCAAGCCTTTAGTCTTTATCCTAATATTAACTTATCTGGCAAGTGGGATTCATTCCTTTGTAACAACCGGTGCCCTTTTAAGCATTTTTGCTAAGGTAAACCCAGTCCACTTTTTTAAAAAGCACTTCCCAGTCCAAACCATAGCCTTCACCACCCAGTCATCAGTAGGAACAATTCCTGCCAATGTCGCAAACCTTGAAGAAGAACAAGGTGTCGCAGAAGAAATAGCATCCTTTGTAGCCCCAATTGGAGCAACCATGGGTATGCCAGGTTGTGCAGGCTTTTGGCCAGTAATGACAGCAGTCCTTACAGCAAATGTATTAGACCTAGGTTGGGGAATATCAAATTACGCTAGCCTTATAATAGTAGCGCTTCTTGTATCCCTAGGCACAGTAGGAGTTCCAGGCACAGCTACAATTTCTACAACAGCAGTCTTTGCAGCCATGGGCCTACCGATAGAAATGGTAGTAATTCTTTCTCCTATCTCATCCCTAGCAGATATGGGAAGGACTGCTACAAACGTCACAGCAGCAGCCTCATCAGCAGTGATTGTTGCAGCAAGTGAAGGCAAGCTTGATAGGGAAAAATATAATAAATAAGAAAAGATATCAGAAGCTAAGTCTTCTGGTATTTTTTTAGACAAAAATGAAAAAATCTCATCCTAGCATATAATTATATAAATGAAAGTGAGGATTTATGAATAAAAGTGCAATTTTACATTTAAGTGAAAGCTTTATGGCCTATGCCATAGGTGAAGACGAACTAAATATAAGGTTGAGGGCTGGTAGGGAAGATGAAGTCGATGTAAGCCTGCTTTACACATACAAATTTGACTACCCGCACAGCTGGCAGGAAGCTAATATGGAGAAGACCTTTGTCGATGAGCTTTTTGCTTACTATGAGATAAATATAAAAATAAAAGATAAGAGATTTGCCTATATTTTCAAAATAGAAGAAGCTAATAAGACTTATTACCTAAGTGAATATGGACTCGAAGAGACTTATGATCTTGATAATTTTTACTTCACATCATTTCACATGCCATATATCAACGAGGCAGATATTTTTAAGCCAGTCGAATGGATGAGGGATGCTGTATTTTATCAGATTTTTGTCGAGAGATTTAATAGGGGGAATTTTGACAAAGATGATACCTATATCAATCAAAAATGGCTAGACTTGCCATCTCCAAAGTCTTTTGCAGGTGGCGACCTTAGGGGAATTACTGAAAAACTAGACTATATTAAAGAATTGGGTATCAACTGCCTTTATCTGACTCCGATTTTTAAGTCACCGACCAACCACAAGTACGATATAATTGATTATTTTGAAATTGATCCGCATTTTGGTGATAAAAAAGACTTTAAAAAGCTTGTCAATAGGGCCCATGACTTGGGTATAAGGATTGTCCTAGATGCAGTTTTTAACCACATGTCCCACCTAAATCCTATCTTTGAAGATGTGAGGGAAAAGGGAGAAAAATCTAAATATAACAATTGGTTTTATATTGATGGAGATAAGGCTGATATAGAAAAGATAAATTACCAGACCTTTGCCCATGTTTATAATATGCCCAAGCTTAGGACTTCAAATAAGGAGGTCCAAGATTATTTAATAAAGGTAGGCAAGTATTGGATTGAGGAGTTTGACATAGATGGCTGGAGACTTGATGTGTCAGATGAGGTTAGTCATGATTTTTGGAAGAGATTTCGTAAGGAAATCAAAAGTGCCAAGGCTGACGCTGTAATTATCGGAGAAAATTGGCACAACGCTGAGACTTTCCTAAGAGGTGATGAATTTGATTCTATAATGAATTATGCCTTTAGTAAAATAAGCCTTGATTATTTTACTAAAAAGATTGATGCAAAGAAAGCAAGTGATCGTTTTAATATGGTTCAGATGAGAAATAGAAATCAGGCAAACATGATGATGCTAAATCTACTTGATACCCACGATACACCTAGATTTATTACAGAAATAAATGGGTCTAGGGATAAACATTTGGCAGCGATAGCTTTAAGCGTTGTGTATATGGGGGCTAACTTAGTCTATTATGGAACAGAAATTGGCCTAGAAGGCAAGGGAGACCCAGATTGCAGGAGATCTTTCCCTTGGATTAGTCTAGAAAAAAACATATCTTATCTGGAAAAAATCAAGGAAATTTTAAGTGTAAAGGGTCAAAAAGTTATAAGAGATGGCAAGATTAAAATTTCAAGCAAGGATGATATTTTATTAGTCGAAAGGTTTGATTGCGAAAGCAAGCTAAGCCTTGCTATAAATTTGGGTAATGATCTAGATTTTGACCTAGGAGATTCAAATATCCTAGCAGCTAATAAGTATGAGGATAAAAAGTTAGGCCGAAATTCCTTTGTAATTTGGGGCTAAGGGAAAATTATTTTATTTTTTAAAAGATAGGCCTAGGCTTGTCTTTTTTCTTAGCCTAGAAAAGGTAAGATTATTAATTAATTAGATAAAAAATAAGGAGTATTTATGGAAAATGATCTAAGCCCTGATAAAATTTTACCAAGGGCGACTGATACTTATTGGAAAAAATCTCAAATGCCGATCAAGAAAACGATGATTTTAGCTTTTTTTGCAGGCGTTTTTATAAGCTTAGCAGCAGTGGCCTCAAGCCTTGCCTCAGCCCACTTGCTTGCAAGTCCTGAGACCTTGCCTATGGGTAAACTTATCCAAGGCCTTGTTTTTACACCTGGCCTAATCTTTGTAATGCTTGCAGGTGGGGAGCTTTTTACTGGTAATTGCCTGATGGTCTTTGCCCTCTTTGATAAAAAAATCAGCCTTAAGACTATGCTAAAATCATGGGCTTTAGTCTATTTTGGAAATTTTATAGGGGCTCTTTTTATAGTAATTCTGCTCGCCCAATCTGGTCAATGGCTAATGGGAGATGGCCTTGTTGGGGCAAGGACAATTTTAATAGCCAAGGCAAAAATAGACTTATCCTTTAGCCAGGCCCTTATCCTGGGAATTTTGGCCAACTTTTTGGTATGCTTGGGTGTTTGGATGGGACTTGGAGCCAAATCTTATGGGTCAAAGGCCATAGCTGGATTTTTCCTAGTGCTAATATTTGTCCTATCAGGTTTTGAGCATAGCATTGCCAATATGTATTATATACCAGCAGGAATTATGGCTAAAAATATTGCAAGTCTTGCGGTAAAATCCGGTCTAGGTGGACAGGCTATAGCTAGTCTTAATTTGTCTAACATGGTTGTTAAAAACCTCCTGCCAGTTACCCTTGGCAATATTATCGGTGGGGCCATCCTTGTTGGATTTTTGTACTTTTTAGCCTATAGGAAAGAGGCTTGATATGGAAAAAGATATAAGATTAACTAGACCAGCTATCAAATGTCAAGAGAAAATAAAAAATAATTAATCTTGTAATTTATGGCACATCAAATAAGCCTAAAAATTAGGCTTAGAAAAACTAAATAACAACTAAATATTCGGTATGTAAGTTTTGTTATCTCTTAAAACAGCAAAAATTATGTTAGTAAGTTTTCTAGCAACTGCACCAATAGCTGTACCATGAGCCTTACCCCTTTGTCTAAGCTTTTGATAATAAACAGACAAAGCAGGATCTTTAAAAGCAGCAACACTAGCAGCAAGCCAAATAGCACGTCTAAGATAAGGAGAACCACGTTTAGAAATCTTAGTATCAGTAGCATTAAAATTGCCAGATTGCTTAACAGCAACATCTAAACCAGCATAAGCAACCAACTGATTAGCTCTCTCAAAACGAGAAATATCACCAATTTCTGAGAAAATAGCAGCACCTAAGACATCACCAATACCGGTGATAGAAGTAATAACAGGGCATAAAGAATTAATCATAGAAGAAATTTCATCTTCAATATCAGCTATCTGATCTTCAAGAAAAGAAATTTGAGCAATAATCTGTTTAATTTGAAAAGAAAAAGACTTTAAAGCAAACTTAACACCAAAAGAATTAGAAGCCTTCTCTTGAATTTCTTTAGCCTTATCAATACCAAAGCGACCCTTACTACACTTAGACAACATCTTAGCAAGCTCATCAGCAGGAATAGAAATCATATCCTCAGGCAAAGGATACTTACTCAAAAGCTCCTTAGAAGCCACACCATAAATATTAGAAAAAAGCGAAGAATACTCAGGGAAAACCTGATCTAAAATACAAACAAGCTTTCTCTTCCAATCAGAAGCTTCATCAACAAGAGCAAACCTGAACCTAGAAAGATTTCTTAAAGCAAAAGTATCCTCATCAGAAAAATGAGAAACAGAAAACTCACCGAACCTAAGAATTTGAGCAATAACAAAAGAATCAACAGAATCATTCTTAGTCTGTCTAATATACATCTTTCTAAAAGCATCAGATTGAATAGGGTTAATAACAACACAAGAAAAACCTAAATCAATTAAGAA
>NZ_JAMXSM010000007.1:0-68235 GCF_026131665.1 Anaerococcus sp. NML200574
GAATTTAGAAGTTTAAATCAACTAAAATTAGAACTATCAGAGTATGTTTACTGGTACAACAACCTAAGGATCCATGGATCCTTAGGTTACTTGCCACCAGTTAAATATAGACATTTAAGATTAAATAGATATTATTAGTTAATCTTAAATTAGTACGTTCGATTTTAGATTGTACAAATAGGTGTTGACAATCCAATTCATTCTGGTACAAAATCTATTATTTCAAATCTCGTCAGCTAAAAATTTAGATTCGCTTCGCTCAACAAAATTTTTGGACGCTTCCTCGATTTAAAATAATTAACGATTTTATTTATGTAAGTCTTAAAGTCTTTATCCTTAGACCTACCTATTGCAATGTTTGCCAAAGGCAAACGAGCCTTGGAATTACTCAGAGGTTAACATTCTCTCAGAATACAGAATAATTCACCCAAGGTCGGAAGATTTTGTAAATGGAGATGCCGTTAAGAAAATCTCTTGATGCACGAGTTAAAATTAAATTTCAGTAAGTGCTGAGATGTAGAGTGAATATGAAAGAAATATTCGGGCTAGATTGAGATTTTTAGGCATCGGAATGTCAAAATCAGTTGGAATAAGTATAGCTAATACAAGGGATTCTGTATACAAAGAGTGGCTTGCCAACGGCAAGCTTCTAATCATGCTCCCCGCCTTAGGGGCCGCCTGGGGGTGTAACGGGGAGGGGTTTAAGGGGAGGCCGATGAGGGACCATGCGGAAGGTCCCTTGGGCCTCCCCTTATTACGAAGATTCAATAGTATATAAATATTATTCATTATGAGATTAAGGTACGAAGAAAAATACCATATGATATTGTATCACTAAAATAAAAGACTCTTGGATAATAATCCTCCAATAGTTTTCTGGAACAAAAAAACCAGAATTTTTAAAATCCTGGTTTTCACATAAAGTATGCTAATAAAAATATTGGCGCTAGAAGTAGGAGGACGAAGGGCATGAAGACCCTCATTGCTGCTAGAAACATTGCTAGCTTGTCTCCTCTTTCTAGGTTGTCCCTATCTAGGAGGTCTTCTTTTGCTTCGATTTCCTCCCTGGACTTGCCTTTAAATCTGTCTATTGGTCTTTTCATATGGCAGATATTTCTTCTAATTCTTCGGCTTCTTTGGCTCTCTTGGCCATGTTTTTCTCATAAGCTCTTTGTTTTTCTTCTTCTGATACATCCATTAGGTGGCAGGCTATAAAGTGGCCGCCGCCATTATCTTTTAGTTCTGGCTCGAAGTTTGAGCAGATGTCCATCGCGTATTCACATCTTGTGTGGAACCTACATCCCTTTGGTGGTTTTACTGCTGAAGGTATATCTCCCTCTATTACCGCTAATTCTTGACCTTGCTCTACATCTGTCCTTGGTATGGCTTGTAGTAGGGCTTTTGTGTATGGGTGAAGTGGGTTTGCGAAGATTTTTTCTGAATCTGCAAGCTCTACCATTACTCCTAAATACATTACCCCTATCCTGTCAGAGATGTATTTTACTACTGATAGGTCGTGGGTGATGAATAGGTAGGTTAGGTTGTTTTCTTCTTTTAGGTCTTGAAGAAGGTTGATGATTTGTGACTGGATAGATACGTCTAGAGCTGATACTGCCTCATCACAAACTATGAAGCTTGGTTTTAGGGCAAGGGCTCTGGCTATACCTATTCTTTGTCTTTGTCCACCTGAGAATTGGTGTGGGTATCTGTGAAGGAAGTATGGGGCTAGACCACATTTTTCCATTGTTTCTTGAATATACTCGTTGTAGCCTTTTTCATTTCTAGATTTGAATAATTCGTGACCTAGAACTCCTTCACCGATGATGTTACCTACTGTCATCTTTGTATCAAGGGATCCGTAAGGGTCTTGGAAGATCATTTGTAGGTCCTTACGAAGCTGTCTCATCTCTTCTTTTGTTAGCTCTGATAAATCTATACCATGATCTATTTGACTTTCTAGCTCATTAAACTTATCTTTATCTTTTAGGCTTTGTCTGTAAACTTCGATTTCATCTCTTTTTTCTTGGACTCTCTTTGAGATTTCATCTAACTTGTTTGTTAATTCTTTATACTTTGGATCTTCTGCCAAGATCTTGTCGTACTCTTCCCAAGTCCTTACCATCATTTGAGATTTTTGTTCAAATTCTTCTATGGCTGTAAAAACTTTGGCTCTTTCTTTTAGGATTTGATATTCCTCATTTAGCAGGCTTGCTACCTTGTTTAGATCATCTGATGCAAGAAGTCCTCCTGCTATCCTTATCATATTTAGGTATTCTTCTTCTATTTCACGGCGTTTGAACATGGCTTTTTCGTTGTTCATTGCCCTGTCTTCGTCTGTTTCTGCCTTTTCTAGGTCCTCATAGATTTTGTTTAACTCATCTAGTTCCTTGTGGTAATTTGGGAATTTTGATGGTATTTTTGAAATCATCTTGCCCATATATTCTGGGGCTAAATCTTCTAGAGTTTTGCCGTAGTATAGAGTTGTTCCCTCTGTTTGTTCATATATTTGTAGAAGGGTCCTACCGAAGGTTGATTTACCACAACCTGACTCTCCTACTAGACCAAGTGTTTCACCCTCATAGATATCTATTGATATAGATTCATTGGCGTGGACATATTCGCCTGGACCTCTGTTGAAAAAGCCCTTTTTCTTAAGAGGGAAATATTTTTTGAGGTTTCTTATCTTAAATAAGACCTTCTTGTCTTTATTTTCCATCTTCTTCTCTTTCCTTTCTATTTGGGTAGTGGCACCTGATTAGTTGGTTCTCGCTTACCTTTCTAAGCTCAGGCATCTCTTTTACGCATCTTTCTGTAGCAAATTTACACCTATCGGCGAATTTACAACCTTCTGGTAGGTTGAGTGGGTGAGGTACACTTCCTGGTATGATGTCTAATCTCTCGTTTCTATCTGATGTGATAGATGGGATTGAGTTTAGAAGGGCTACTGTGTATGGGTGGTTGAAATCTGTTATATCACGTTTGAAGATAAATTCTACTGGTGATTGTTCTACGATTTGTCCACAATACATTACTGCTACTTCATCAGCCATTTGGTTGATTACACCTAAATCGTGGGTGATAAAGAGGATTGATGTGCCAGCCTTATGTTTTAGGTCATTCATTAGCCTTAAGATTTGGGCTTGGATTGTTACGTCAAGCGCTGTTGTAGGCTCATCTGCTATTAGTAGCTTTGGTTCACAAGCAAGTGCCATGGCTATCATTACCCTTTGGTTCATACCACCTGATAATTCAAATGGGTATTGCTTAGTTACTACGTGTGGGTTTGGTATCTTAACAGCTGCTAAGAGTTCTTCAACTCTTTCAGCTGCTTGTTTTTTATTCATTCCCTTATGGAGCATTAGCACTTCTGAAAGTTGCTTTTCTACTGTAAATACAGGGTTTAGGGAGCTCATTGGCTCTTGGAAGATCATTGAAATCTTATTTCCCCTTATATGCTCCATCTGGCTTGTATTATATTCTGAGATTTTTTCTCCATCGAAGTATATCTCACCACCATAAATCTTTTGGTTTGATTCAAATAATTGGAGAATACTCATAGCTGTCTGGCTCTTACCAGATCCAGACTCGCCTACAAGTCCTAGGGTTTTTCCTGCGTCAACTGACAAGCTTACGTCGTTAACTGCCTTTATTAGACCACGTCTTGTAGAAAAGTAGGTATGGAGATTTTTTATTTCTAGTAAACTCATATTTTCACCTATCTTTCGTTTGCTCTTGGGTCGATTGCATCTCTTAGGGCATCACCTATAAGGTTAACTGAGAAGGATGTCAAGAATACTGCTAGGGCTGGGAATACCCATCTCCACCAGTAAGTGTTAAGTACATCTGAACTTTGGGCCGCTGTTAGCATGTTACCCCAAGATGGTGTAGGCTCTTGAACACCGAATCCTAAGAATGATAGACCACTTTCAGTTAGGAGGTTGCCCGCATAACCTATGGTCGCATTTACTATAACTATTGATAAGACGTTTGGTAAAATGTGTTTGATCATGATTGACCAGTCTTTTACACCAAGTGCCTTGGCTGCTGTAATATAATCTCTTTCACGTTCTGCAAGGATTTGTCCACGTACAAGACGAGCAAGTCCTGTCCAACCTAGGACACCTAAAAGAATCATAACCATAGTTATTCTTTGTTCTTGGCTTGCTCCTGGTGGAAGAAGTGCAGATAGGGAAATAAGCATTGGGTAGAATGGGAAGGATGCAACAATCTCTGAAATTCTCATTAGCACGTTATCAACCCTACCACCGACGAAACCTGATACCATACCTATTAAAACACCAAGTCCGATTTGGATAATTGATGAAATAAGTGAGATAATCATGGTCATCTTTCCACCGTGGATTAGTCTTGTAAATATATCACGTCCTTGGTCATCTGAACCAAATCTAAAACCATTTAGTCCCCAAGTATCTATTTTTCCATTTTCATCTACTGCATAATTGTTGAAGTAGTTGGCAAATACTTGCTTAAATTTGCCGTCTGGAGTCTTAAGCTCTCCGTAGTTTTCTATACCCCATTGGTAGATTTTTCCATTTTCATCAAGGGCTGTTAGAACTGAATCACTTGCTTGAATATCTACAAGCTTAGCGTTAAATTTTGGAACATTGTCTCCTGATAATTTATCTCTTGATGGACCCCAAACAAATAGCTTGCCATCTTCTGTAAGGGCTGCTGCAGAGTTGGCTGTAAGAACGGCTTTTTTGACCTTCTCCTTACCTTCTCTTAGCTCAGCAGGCATAGCTGTATCATTTTCAGCTCCTCTTACACCTAAAAGGTCGATTGAGCCATCTTTTTTAACTACTATTACGTTAATTGTGTTTGTATCAAAGTCGACTATTTGACCTTGTAACTTTGATGGAATCATATCCAGTCTTGATGCAAGGGTTGAACCCCACACTATAAGGTTGTTCTTATTTGTTAGAACTACTGAATATTGACTACCACCGCCAATTTTTGCAATCCCCTCTTCTTTGATTTTAGCTTCTTGCATTGGAGGTGTTTTTGTTTGGTCAAAGGTCTTGTTACCCCAACCATATATTTCATTATCATTTGTAGCAACTAGGATATGTCTATCACCTGCTGCCACATCTTTGATATTACCTTGTTTAATCTTATCCTTTATATTATCTGGAATAGTTAATACATTATCTTCGTTATTTGAACCCCAAACATAAAGGTTATTTTCTTCTGTAAGACCTACTGCAAAGGTGTTACCTATAGAAATTTTAGCCACACCTTCCTTTTCCATTGCACTAGGATAATTCATATAACCTGCACCTGGTGATACGTTTGTAAGATTACCTTGAGAATAGTATTGGTCAAAAGGAAGCATCTTTGATCCGACAAAGATTACAAGAACTATAGCTATAAACATAGCAAGCCCTATAACACCAAGTGGATTTCTAAAATAGTTTCTAACTGCTACCTTGCCAGGGCTCATGATAGCTTCTTCTTTTAGCTTATCATTTTCAGGGCTCTGTTTTGGGCCGCCCTCAAGGTTAGCATTAAGGTCATTTTTTGGACCTTCATTTTCTGAATTTTGCGAATTTAAATCGCTATCCATGCCATTTGCAAAGGTAAAGCCTCTTAAGAGGTAAGCTTTTAGGAAGCTAAAATAAGATTTGAATGGTTTATTTAATTTTCTATTCATATTAAGCCTCCAATTTTACTCTTGGGTCTACTATGGCATAGGCTATATCCATTAGGAGGTTACCTAAAAGTGTAAGTATAGCATAAAACATTGATAGGGCAAGGATTACATTGTAATCTTGAGCCATTACCGCAGAAATAAGCTCATTACCAATTCCCCTATAAGAGAAGATTCTCTCTGTTATAGCAGAACCTGAGAACATTCCAAGAACCGCCCATGTCAAAGCTGTTACTACTGGAATAAGAGCATTTCTAAAGGCGTGAGAATATACAACTGTTTTTTCCTTAAGACCCTTAGATCTTGCTGTTCTTATATAGTCTTGGTCAAGAGCATCAAGCATTGAGTTTCTTACATATCTAGAAAGAGATGCAAGAGAACCTACTGTAAGGGTAAGGGTTGGTAGGGTTAGATATTTAAGCCATTCAGCGAAGGTATTTTCTCTAGGCATACCATTAGCTGGGAACATCTTTAGCCTAAAGGCAAAGAAGAATATCATAATCAAACCTATAAAGAAAGTCGGAATTGATAGACCGACCAAGGTTAGGGTCTGACTCGTCTTATCAAAAATTCCTCCCTTCCTAGTCGCCGACCTAATTCCTATGAGCACCGAAAGCACAAAGGAAATTATTGTAGAACCAATATTTAAATAAACTGTATTTTTAAGTGGTTCAGACAAGTATTCCTTAACAGGTCTTCTAACTCTGGTAGATTCACCAAAGTCTCCCTTAAGGGTTCTGCCTAACCATCTTACATATTGTTCTGGTAGTGGCTTATCATATCCATATCTTGCTTGTAAGTTCTTATACATTTCTTCTTTTTGTGCCTTAGTAATCCTACCTGTAGTAGGGATCATTGCCTGGATTGGGTCACCTGGCATGGCCTTTGAAAAGGCAAAAAGCATGATAGATATAATAAGAGCTACTGGTATTAAGTTTAATATTCTCTTAACTATATAACGTAACATAAGTTTCCTTCCTATTCTCGCCTAGTTTCTGCTGCCTATGTATTATTACTTTAATATATTAGTAAAATGAATTTTGGGCATAGTCCTAGACCATTATAATTTATACATACAAATTTAATATATTTAGCCATTTTTGTCAACCTTAATTTTCCTACAATCCCTTGGACTGATTAATAAAAATTCTTCTAAAAAATTATAGGCTTGTTAACAATTGACTTGTTATGTATATTTATAAAGTTTTGTAAATATTGATAATCATACTTCCTAATGAGTAATTTTTCAACATTCTTTATCTTAATTCATTGCCTATATTAAAAGGTCCACCTAGGAGTAGACTTAGTGTTTTAGTACCTTGTATATAGCATTATAAAAGCTTAGGATTGAAATATAAACTTAATATTCATGGTTTCTCCATAAAGTATAAGCTAAATTCCAATCCTTTATTAAGAAAATTTTACAATGTTAATTAGATATTTTCTTCACTTTTTTCATCCTAGGTGGACTTTATTTTTATTCTAGAGTCATAGCATTGATCTGATATTCAGATTCCCAAACTGGTGTGTTGATATCAAATCCTTTTACTCTCTTAGAGTAACCTGAGTGGTATTGGTTAGAGTATAGTGGGATTTCTGGTAGATAGTCGTTGTACCACATTTGGAAAGCTTCCCAGTTATCTAGGTATTCATCTTTCTTTGTAGGATCTGTTTGACGAAGTTTAACTGTGATTTCATCAGCTTTTGGATCGTTTGTCCTTGTTGTGTTGTTTGATCCTTTTGAGTTATATTGATACCATGGATCAAATGGTGTACCAAATCCTGTACCCATGTTGAATGCTGTGTATTCTGCGTCTTCTTTTGGATAGTAGTAGTAATCAAGTAGAGTTGCAAATGAACCAGCTGTTACGTTATATTCCATACCAACTTGCTTAGCATTTACTGGGACTTGGTTTGAGATTAGGGTTGTGATTGGTGATTCATCAGAACCGTATTGGTTTACTTGAAGTTTCTTACCATCTTTGTCGTATCTATAGTAATCGAATCCGTCAGGATTTTTAGCAAATTCTTCATCAGCTTTTGCCTTATCCCATGGAGTTTTTCCGTCAGCTTCGAATGTATATGGACTTGCATCAAGAAGTTTGTTTGCTTCATCAAGGTTTAGTTGATATTTCTTGAATTCTGGGTTAGCTTCAAGATCAGCTCCTCTTTCTTTGTACATCCATTGGCTTGTACCATACATACCGTTTGTTACCACACCGTAACCACCAGCAAATGATTGTACGAAGTTGTTTCTATCCATTAGTGAAGCTATAGCTTGTCTAACTTCTTTATATTTTGTAGCTCCTCTATCTGTTAGGAATGTTACGTTACCATAACCATTTCTTTCAAATGTGTTGTAACCACCGATTTTACCTTCATCAGCTGCAGCTCTCATTTGGTCTATTAGTGGGCCTTCGCCTTCAGCTTCCCAAATATCGATATCGCCATTGATTAGTAGGTCGATAGCTATGTTTTTGTTTACGTATTGTAGGATTACGTGTGGGATGGTTGGTTTTTCGCCTTTGAAGTTACCAGCATAGTTTTCGTTTAGGCTTAGCTTAACCATGTTATTTTCGAATCCATCGAATTTGTAAGGACCAGCTGTTACAGTTGGTTTAATTCTGTATTCATTGTATTCTCTTTGCATTGCTTCTTCTATTAGCATAGAAGTTGGATCAACTTCACCAGTTTTTCTCTTTTCAAGATCTGCTAGCTTTTCTTCTTGAGCCTTTTTAGCTTCTTCATATGCTGCTTTTTCCTCATCTTTTGCATCATCTTTTGGAGCTGGGTTGTTTTCATCAAAGTCTTCTTTAGATTTTGCTATTTGATTGTCGATGTTTTCTATATATTTTTTCTTCTCATCTTCTGTTGGCTTATAGCCATCTTTTGCAACTATCTTATTTCCTTCTTTGGCTACTTCGATATTATCAGCTATAGCGTGAATTGGGAAAGGTGACACTTGTTTTAGGAAGGCTGATTCATAATATGGTAGGTATGAAGCATCAGTTGTAACCTTAAATGTATAATCATCAACTTTTTCAAGACCTTCAAACTTGTCATCATCTCCACCCTTATAAGCCTCATAACCCTTTACAGAGTCTGCACCTATAGTAAAGGCTCCTGTTACCAATTGATAAGAAGGATAAGCGTGGAATAACATATCGAAAAGATAGTTATCTGCTGTTATAGGTTGTCCATCAGACCACTTCAAGTCTTTTTTGATTGTGAAAGTTGTTGTTTCAGAACCATCTTCATTTTTAACTGTTTTTGGTTCTTCTTTAAGAACGGTCATGTTGTTAACCCATTGACCAGCTTCATCTTGAACTACTGTTCCATAGCCGTTGTTACCTTCGATACCCATGTATCTACGAGCCTTAACGTCCATTGAGTTGTTTATCCAACCTTGTAAGAAGTCGCCGTTGAATTCTTGAACAGCACCTACTACTAGGGTGTCATCTGATGTTTGTTTGTCAAATGAGTCTAGTTCAGCCTTATCATCAGCTGCTTTTTCTTCACCATCAGCTGGAGTTTCAGCTTTGTCAGTAGATTCTTTTGAATCTTCTGCTTTTTTGTCAGCATCTTTTGCTGTGTCTCCACCACAAGCAACTAGAGTTGTTGCTAAGCCTAGGGCCATAAGTGATGAGAATACTTTTTTCATTTTCATAGTTTTCCCCCTAAAAAATTAAGTAACTTTTTTATAGTATAATATTTTATTCTATTAAACCGATTTTGTCAAGTTTGTTAGCGTTTTACTTTTCGCTTTTGTGAATATTTATTCTGTTACTTTGTCATGTTTTCAAGGAATTTGTTATTTATTATTGCAAGTTCTTTCATTTCCGGTTAGTTCTTTACCTAGCTAAACGCATTATTTTAAGCTTATCTTAAGCTTGGCTGGGAAATGTTATCCCCTTGAAGGAATTAGGATATTATTGAATATTATACAAGAAAATTCCCACAACAAAAGCAAGGATTAATCCTTGCTTTCGTTGTGTACTTAATTTTATTTGGGTTTTCTATTTGTTGCTATTATCTAAGCTCATTGCGTTGATTTGATATTCAGATTCCCAAACTGGTGTGTTGATATCAAAGCCTTTTACCCTCTTAGAGTAACCTGAGTGGTATTGGTTTGAATATAGTGGGATTTCTGGTAGGTAGTCGTTGTACCATTTTTCAAATTCTTCCCAAGTATCTAGATAACCTTCCTTATCATCTGGGTCTGTTTGACGTAGCTTAACTGTTAGTTCATCTGCCTTTGGATCATTTGTCCTTGTCATATTATCAGAACCTTTTGAGTTGTATTGATACCAAGGATCAAATGGTGTACCAAAGCTTAAGCCCATGTTGAAGACTGTATATTCAGCATCTTCTTTTGGATGGTAGTAGTAATCTAGGAGGGTTGCAAAGGATCCTGCTGTTACGTTATATTCCATACCAACTTGCTTAGCATTTACTGGGACTTGGTTTGAGATTAGGGTTGTGATTGGTGATTCATCAGAACCGTATTGGTTTACTTGAAGTTTCTTACCATTTTCATCATACCTATAGTAATCAAATCCATCTGGGTTTTTAGCATATTCTTCATCTGCCTTTTTCTTATCCCAAGGTGTCTTACCATCTTTTTCAAATTTGAATGGTGTTTTATCTAATAATTCATTTGCTTTTTCTAGGTTTAGGGTGTATTTATTAAAGTCATCAGAAGCTTCTAGGTCTGCTCCTCTTTCCTTATACATCCATTGGCTGGTACCGTACATACCATTTGTTACTACTCCGTAGCCGCCTGCAAATGATTGAACATATGAGTTTCTGTCCATTAGGTGGGCAATTGCTTGTCTTACTTCCTTATATTTTGTAGTTCCCCTGTCTGTTAGGAATACTACGTTACCATAACCATTTCTCTCAAAGGTATTGTAACCACCGATTTTGCCTTCATCAGCTGCAGCTCTCATTTGATCTATTAGAGCACCTTCAGCTTCTGATTCCCAAAGATCGATGTCACCATTTTCAAGTAAGTCAACAGCTATCTTACTGTTTACATATTGAACTATTACATGTGGGATGGTTGCTTTTTCACCCTTGAAGTTGCCTGCATAGTTTTCGTTTAGGCTTAATTTTGCCATGTTATTTTCATAAGAATCAAACTTGTATGGACCACAAGAAACTGTTGGCTTTATCCTATATTCGTTGAATTCTTTTTGCATAGCTTCTTCTATTAGCATGTTTGTTGGGTCTATATCACCTGATTTACGGCTTTCAAGGTCTGCTACCTTTTTGTCATTTTCTGCCTTAGCTTCTTCGTAGGCCTTCTTTTCATCTTCACTTGCATCATCTTTTGGTGCTGGATTTTGTTCATTGAAGTCCTCATTAGTCTTAGCTATTTGAGCATCGATGTTTTCTATATATTTTTTCTTCTCATCTTCTGTTGGCTTATAGCCATCTTTTGCAACTATCTTATTTCCTTCTTTGGCTACTTCGATATTATCAGCTATAGCGTGAATTGGGAAAGGTGACACTTGTTTTAGGAAGGCTGATTCATAATATGGTAGGTATGAAGCATCAGTTGTAACCTTAAATGTATAATCATCAACTTTTTCAAGACCTTCAAACTTGTCATCATCTCCACCCTTATAAGCCTCATAACCCTTTACAGAGTCTGCACCTATAGTAAAGGCTCCTGTTACCAATTGATAAGAAGGATAAGCGTGGAATAACATATCGAAAAGATAGTTATCTGCTGTTATAGGTTGTCCATCAGACCACTTCAAGTCTTTTTTGATTGTGAAAGTTGTTGTTTCAGATCCATCTGCATTCTTAACTGTCTCTGGTTCTTTTTCAAGAATAGTCATATTGGCTTTCCACTGGCCGCCTTCATCTTGTACCATTGTTAGGTAAGCATTATTACCTTCTGTACCTATGTAGCGTCTAACCTTAACATCGTAAGAGTTATTTGACCAAGAACCGTAGAAGTCCCCGCTCATCTCAGATGTACCTACTACTAATGTGTCATCTGCTGTTTGTTTGTCGAAGTTATCTAGTTCTGCTTTTTCATCATCAGAAAGAGCATTTTCATCAGCATCTTTAGCATCTTTGTCGTCTTTTTTATCTGCTGCTTGATCTACTGCTTGATCATCTTTCTTATCAGCAGCGTCGTCTTTTTTAGCGTCATCTCCACCACAGGCAGCAAGGGTTGCTGCAAGGCCAAGGGCCATCATGGTCGAGAATATTTTTTCATTTTCATTTTTATTCCCCCATTTAATAACTTTTCTTGTTTAGTATTTTATCCTGATAATATAGTTTTGTCAAGTAGTGTTTTGAATTTATTTTTGCATTAAGGAATAATAATGCAATTTCACTCTAGATTTTCAAGGTCTTTGCAATTAATAATGCAAGTTTTTACATTTACTTACGGATGTTATCAAGCTAAATCTTTATTTTTAGCCCAAGATTTATAAAATCTTCTATAAGCTGGGGGTTATTATTTTATTCTTAAATCTGGATAATATTCATGATTTTTTTAAAAAATTTTATAAAGAAATAGAGCAGATTAAAGTAAAATAGTCAACCTGCTCCATAAATATAGATTTAAGTTCTACAAAAGTTTTTTAAAGAAAAAATAAATTCAATACAAGGGGAATTTTATTTTCATCAATTGAAAATTTAATCAAAATTTTTTCACTAATAAAAAAACTAGCCCCTAAGGACTAGTCTTTAATATTATTTTTTATCTACAAAGATCCTGCTTGATTTGGCTCCAACAAGCCTGTAATATCTTATTGGTCTGCCTGAAGCATCTCCCATTCTTCCTTTTCTAGGTGTTACTCTCACTCCGTTGTCTGAGTAATTCATATGGATTATGGAGTCATTTTGTTTGTTTAAGATGAAACCTGTATGACCACCTGCTCCTAGAGACTGACCTGGATTACCTGCTACGAATATATCACCGTAGTCGATTTCATTTTCTTTAATTTCATACATTACTTCGCCCTTTGCACCCATGGCAAATAGGGTTTCAGTGTTTCCTACGTAGGCATCAGATTTTAGGAAACCTCCGTAGATTAGGGCTCTGTATACAGCTGATGAGCAGTCTGCTTGTGTTTCTGTATTTCTTCCAGCACCCATATTATAGGTCATATTTTTGTTTTTTGCTTGGAACATCCAGTCCATGACTGTGTCGATATTTCTATCGCCTTTTACTTCAAAGCCTGTTCTTCTTGCAAGACCTTTATCATCTGTGCTATACTCTAATCCATTTTGTAGGTATTTAGAATTTCTAACTAGACCATTATCATCAAAGCAATAAGTCTTGCCTTCTATATCCCATATACCTTTTTGGATGTAGCCATTTGCATTGGTGTGGAAGGTTTTGCCTTCGTGTGTTACCCATGCATCTTTTGGATTTGTTGCTACTCCGCGATTGTCAATTTCAAAGAATTTACCATTTGCTAGGGCAGTTTTTCCTGTAATCATTACTCCGGTTTTATGATCGAATACATAGGTGTTATTATTTATCTCTTGGACATTTTTTACAATTTTACCATCTTTATCTGTCCTATATGTTAGACCATCTATGGCTAGCCATTCGTTCTTTGGATTTGTTACTAGTCCTGTTGCATTTACTGTGTAGTATTTGTCATTTAGGATTAGTTTTTTATTGGTTTGAAGCTTACCGCTATTGTCAAACATGTAGTCGGCATTTCCAATTTTGGTAATTCCTCTAGCTATAGAACCATCATTTTGGGTACGATATATCGCACCGCTGATATTAACCCATTTGTTAGGGGCTGTCTTCATTTGGCCAAGCCTATTTACTTCATAATAAGTATTTTGGGTTACTAGCTTTTGGTTTCTTTGTAGGACTCCTTCATTATCAAAGTAATATTTTTGATCTTTGATTTGAGTGATTCCCTTTGTTATAGAGCCATCCTTGCCATTGTAGTAGATGCTTTTGCCTACATTTAGCCAAGAATTTCTAGGGTTTGATAGGGACCCTGTTTTATCTGCCCTATAAATCCTATCTTTTACTTTGATAGATTCATTTTTAACTAGTTTATTATTTCTAAAGTAGTTTATCTTGCCCTTATTTTTGACAAAATAACCACTTGTGCTTGGTGCATAATATTTCTTTTCTTCTATTTGAGTTTGGCTATTATGAATAGTATTTGTAGCTTCATTGCTAACTTCGCTCTTGTTTACTTCAGGTATGCTTAAATCTGAATTATCATAATAAATTACATTAGCAAGCTTCTTAGGGCTTTGTCCAAAAATTTGATCTAAGTCATCAGAGCTTTGATCTGCTTGTTGATTTTCATCTACAGAAGGAGCTTGACTTGCCTTATCATCGACTAATTGTTTATTTTCCAGAGAGATTTCTCCATCAGAAATAGAAGCCTCTTCTGGCTTGTTTGCCACTGGCTCAATTTTAGTATCTATTTCAGACTCTGCTGGCTTTGCATCTTGGTTTTCTGCTGCCTGGTCTGTATTTGTTTGAACTTTCGTGAAATTTTCACTTGTAATAAGTTCACTATTATCAGAACTGTCAATACTCTCCTTTAAATCTAGCTTATAATCATTTTTAAACTCTTCGCTAGCGTAAGTTTTATCAGTCAATAAGAAAGCTTGCGAAATAAGAAATGATGAGGCGAGTAGGACAGTTTTATTGATTTTTTTCATTGTCTTTACCTCACTTTTTGTTACAAATAATTTACAAAAATATAGTCTTTTACTCAAATTCTATTCCTATTATATAACAAAGCGGAAAAAATTGCAACAAAAAGGTTACAAATTTGTTAAAATTGGTGATTTTTTTTTCTAAAATACATAAGAACGATAAAGAAGAAGGGGCTTATCTTTTAAAACAACTTTAAAAATGGTATGATTGTATAAGAAAAACCTATCACATATTATCAAAAAATTGAAATAAAGAGAGGATAAGCATGAAAAATAAAACTTTAATCCTAGCCCTTGCCCTAACATTTTTAGTTACAGGCTGTAACAAGGCAGATAGCCCTTCTTCAAAAGTATCTGAAGAAACTATTGCCAAGGCCCTAGATAAAAAGGTTGATCTAGAAAAAGAAAAAGCAAATGAAGAAAAAACTGACGAAAAGTCTAGCGATTCTAAATTTGAAATAACCGGCAAGAACCTAAAGAAGCTTCTAACAGATATAGGAGAATTTGACCCAGCTTTTGTAAGAAAATTAGATGACGATGAGCTTATTAAGCTTTACGAAAAGGCAGAAGAGGAAAGCAAAGATACTGGATATTGGGATGTAAAAGACTTCTTCTTCCAAGAGCTTGCAAATGAAAATCCAGAAAAATCCCTCAAATTTCCACTAGATTCAGTAGAAAGCAAATATAATTGGCAGGCAAGCCAAGATGACACCATAGGCAATAAATTTGAATACGAAAGAAATACCATGGTAGAAAATGGTGAAGACTACAATGAAGTATGGTCCTACACCGACAAGGAAATGGAAGATGCCTTCCACGAGGCTTACGAAAAAGACCCATTAGCCTACTATGAAGACTATGTAAAAATGGCCTATGAGATCCTTTCTGGAGAAGATCAAGGAAACTCAAAGAATGACAAAAAATCCACCTCAAAAGAAGATGGTGCAGCAAATCCAGAAGACTACGAAAACCTACTCAAATTCGGCTCAAGCGACAAAGACTACCAAGCACTAAAAGAAGCCCTTGTAAATCACTACGAATTTGACAAGAAAATAGTAGATAAGATACCAAACAAGGACATAGACCTAGCCTTCACCAGGGCCCAAAAACGCCTAGAAGAAACAGGCTTTGGCGATATAGGACTAGTATTTGACGAACTAGGAAAATTATATCCAGGCGCATCCACAATGTATACAGGTAAAAATTAATATTTACAAAGCTAAAGACGGGGAAATCCTCGTCTTTTACTCTTCCAATTAAAATCTAACCAATCATCTTTCTAAGTTCTAAGGCATGGTAAATAATATCTGTACCAGATTTTTTAAAAGTCATCTGCCTATAATTTTTGAATCCATTATTATAGCAAGCTTTTAAAGATCCAATATTTTCTTTAGCCACATCTGCTGATATAATTTTCCCACCTCTAGATTTAATAAATTTTTCTAAGGCTGAAATCAACTCTGTCGCAAGACCCTTGCCCCAAGATTCTTTTTTAATAGTATAACCAATACCCCAGATATCTCCATCAATTATCCAGGTACAAGCAGTGCCGATTATTTGATTATTTATTTTATCTAGCAAAACAAAATAAAAATCATCATCCCAATAAGAGCTATTATCAAAAACACCACTTCCAAAACAACTTCTAAGATCCTCACCATCCTTATAATAGGGATCAGCTAGGTATTTTCCAACTTCAATATTTCCCCAAATCTTTGCAACTTGGTCTAAATCTTCTAAAGTCATGTCACGAATAATTAACCTGTCCGTCTTAAATCTATACTCTGCCATCAAAATACTCTCCAGATTCTATATAGTAATATAATACCTCATAGGTTCATGCTTTTGTCAATAGCTTTTTAACCCCTGAAATACTAGTCTAATTTTAGAAAGTATTTTCACTCGCCAAGCCCCTTGTTTCTAAACCCTTGCAGCGTATATTTACTAAAAAGGGGGATTTATGATACTTGATAATATAAAAAACTTAGAAAAATACGAAAAAGTCCACGATCAGATAAAAAATATAATAACTTTCTTGAAAAATTTTGACAAAAATGATTTTAAAACTGGAAGAATTGATATAAATAATAATCTTTTTGCTTCTCTTCAGACCTATGAGCCACTTGAATCGAGTAAAAAAGATTTTGAAGTCCACAAAGACTATATAGACCTCCAATACCTAGTGACATCTTCTGAAAGAATAGACTTTGCCACAGAAGATTCTTATGGTAAGACTTATGAAATGGATAAGGACGGGGATTTCTTTTTAACAAATGATATAGCAAACTTCTCAAAACTCATCCTTAATGAGGGAGACTTCGCTATATTTTTCCCTGGCGAATTCCACAAACCAGGTTGCGCCCTAGAAAAAAGTGGAGAGGTTAAAAAAATCGTATTTAAAATCAAGGCCTAATAAAAAGGTGGTAAGATTTAGAAAAAATTTCTATTTATTTACCACCTTTTTTTATTAATTTATTTGCATAAGTCCCTTAGAATCTAACTCATATACCCTATCAAAGACCTCCCTTATGAAGTCCCTATCGTGAGATACAGCAATTATAGCTCCTTTGTAAGATTTAAGACTTTCTATGATTTCTGGTTGGGAAGTTGGGGATAAGTTTCTAGTTGGTTCATCTAAAAGCAAAACCTCTGCCCTATCCATATTCATCTTAGCAAAAAAAACCTTGGCTTTTTGGCCGCCTGATAGGCTTTTGAGGCTTCTTTCCATCTCTTCTCTAGAAAAATTTAAACTGCCTAGGAGATTTGAAACCCTGGTTTTCTCATCCTTACTATCTTGTTTTGCAAGGTAGGAGATGGGAGTTTCCGAATCTTTAAGGTATTCAAAATAATCTTGAGGCATATATCCTATTTTAAGATTTGTTTTTTCGAGACACTTATAAATCTCCTTCAAAAGAGTAGTTTTTCCTGCACCATTTTTCCCAATTATGCATATTTTTTCAGGTCCTACTACTTTCAGCTCAATATTTTTAGATAATATTTTTTCTCCCGCCAAAAGCTCATCCAAGTTAAAATCCAAAACCACTTTTGAATTGGGAATATCGATACTATCATCAAAAAATATTCCTATCGAATCTTCAAAATCAGGTCTTTGGGTTAAATTTTCTTTTTCCTTATCAAGCCTTTTTCCAAGCGATTTTACACTGGCCATCTTATCCTTTAGATTTTTGCCTTCTATATCATTTTTCGTAGCATTTATAGCATAGTTTACAGAATCATAGACTTTTCTGTACCTTTCTGCCTTCTTAGCAAATTCTTCCCTTTCCTTATTTGCCCTGGCATTTTGAATCCTAATTTGATTTTCTCGCTCTTTCACATACCTATCATAAGATCCATTAAAAACCGTAAATCTAGGGACTTGCCTCCTATGAACTTGTTCCAAATGAACAATCCTATTGGCGACTTTTCTTAAAAGCTCTGGATCGTGGGATACAAAAATTAAGGGGATTTTCATCTCAGCCATAAGCTTTGTGATAAAGCTTGCCGATCTGTAATCTAAATCATTGGTCGGTTCGTCAAATAAAAAGACAGTCGGCTCTTTTAAAAGTTCAAACAAAAGCAGGGCTTTTATCCTCTCCCCACCTGAAAGATCCCCTAGTTTTAATTTGCCAAAAACAAGGTCTTCATCAAGGCCAAATTGATCCAAATACTTATAAAGTTTATTATAATCTAATAGGCTCATACCAAGCACTTTATTCATATAGGTCTCTACTGTCATTTCTAAAAAATTCTCATCAAGACTTTGGGGAAGATATCCAATAATTTCTTCTTTTTTGTATATTTCTCCACTTATTTGAGCGTAATTCTCAACACTTTTCCTATCAATTATTGTCTTTAAGAGAATTGACTTGCCATTTCCCTCTTCGCCAATAAGGCCGACCTTGTCTCCCTGATTTAGGGCAAAATCAAAATCCTTTAACAAGTCTCTGTCATCCTTAATTAAGTTAATTCCTAAATTTTTAATCTGCAACATATATCCTCCTAGGATGATATGCCACTTATGAATAATATTTATAAATTTTCACAAAAAAAGTCCGTCCCAAGTGAACAGACCTATTCCAAGAAGAATTATCTTATCCACAATATGGCATACCAAAACACGCCAAGGAAAATCCTCAGCACAATCAGTATCAATTTCCATATTGCTTATAAAATCATCTATATATTTCTCCTTATATGTTTATTAGCTTACTATACTAGATTTGTGAAAAAATAAAAGCTGATAGATATCTGTTTCTTAAAACAAGCAGATTTACCATGTATTTGAATTAATCACCAAGATTCTAAAAATATATCTCATGCATCTTTTCAAGTAATTCTTTGCTTAGAATAAATGATTTTGACTCAGCTATCACAGAATCTACAAAACAATATGGGTAGAGGGCTGTGGAGTCTGGCTCATCTTCAATCCGCATAGTTATTTCCTCCGTGCAAAATATCCTACAGCAATAAAAACACCCACACTTCTTAGCTTGCTTAAGAATCTTCTTGTTTGCAAATGAATTCCTGTGAATTTCTATTAAATCCATTCCTTCTCCTTATAAAACAAGACCCGAGCCTGAGCTGCGGGTCTTGGTTTGTTATTTTTTTAATCTTCTCTATATTCTCCAGTTATTAGTTTGGATGATATCCAGGCATTATCGCCTATATTTAGCCAATATCTTTCGCCATCGCTTTTTACATCATAGATGTGGTAGATTTCTCCTCTGTAGACATCTCCTATTTGCTCTGAGTTCATGTCTGCATTTGCCCTTACTTTTCCACTGTCTGTATCGATTCTAAATGATTTGTTTAAAAAGTCTTCTGGCTTGTAGATTTCTGTGTATTGTGGATTGCTACCCTCGCCGTAGGAGTTATTTTTTCTTATTTCTTCTAGGTCGTAGTCTTTGCTTTTTTCTAGGTCACTTTCATTACGAGCTTCACTATCTTCGATTTTACCACTTTCTAATTGATTATATATGTCTTTTATTTTCTTAGAGTTTGGAATTATTTTTAGGTAGCTTGCTGCAAGGCTTTTTGCTGTATTGTAGTCCTCATCTTCTATATAGGAATTGAGGTCATTTACTAGTCTTTTTTCTATTTGTGATAGATTTTTTTGTGCCTTGGTGTATAGGTCGACCTCTTCTTGCGGAATTGATTTGAATTTCTCAGCTGCTTCGTTGTAGTCTTCATTATAAAACGCATCTAGGGCCTGGTCGTATAGGTCTTGGTAGGAACTATTTTCAGTTGATTCTATCTCTTGATTTTGCTTATAAGCTGGCTTTTGGGATTTTTTGGATCCGAAAAATCCTACCGCTATTACTACTGTTAGAACTATTAGGCAAAATCCTGCTATTAGAGCGTAGACTAGGACATTTTTCTTTTCATTTTCTTCGCTGAATTTTTCTTCTTGGGCTCTTTCGTGCCTCTTAGCTCTTCTATTTTCTCCAAGCTCCTTGTTTAAGTCTTTTTTAAAGTCTTGGCCTAGTCTTTCGGTATCTCTTCTCTTTTTGATTTCTATATAGGAGTCCTCGCTTGCTTTGTGGGCAGCTTTCTGTGGGTTTTCCTTATTTTCTGCCTTTTTTACTTCTTGGCCGAGGTTTTTTTCTTGAGAATTTTCTCTATTTTTCCCTATTAGCTCTTCAAGTCTTTCTTTGTTGACTAAGGTAGTTTGGCCTTTTTCTTCTTTTGCTTCATCTAGTTTGCTGCCACAAGATTCGCAAAATTTAGAGTCTTTGTCATTTTCAAAGCCACATTTTGGGCAAGCTTTGCTGTCTTTTTTCTCTTCTATGATAGCTGGCTTTATATTTTCTAATTTTGATCCACAAGATTGGCAAAACTTGGAGTCTTTGTCATTTGCAAAGCCACATTTTGGGCAAACTTTGGTGTCTTTTTTCTCTTCTATAATCTCTGGCTTTATCTCTTCTAATTTTGATCCGCATTTTTCACAAAACTTAGAATTTTTTTCGTTTTCATGGCCGCAGTTTTTACAAATCATTGGATGCTCCTTTTCTCTACTTGGATTAGGATAATTATATCACATCTTCATTTTTTTTACTAGAAAAGACCTAGCTTATTGCTAGGCCTTTAAGATTTTAGTCTCTAAATTCACCTGTGACTAGTTTGGATGATATCCAGCCATCGCCTATATTTAGCCAATATCTTCCTCCATCATCGTGGACTTCGCTTACCTTGTAGGTTTCGTTGCGGTTGACATAACCTGCTACTCCTGAGTTTAGGTTTGGTTCTGTTCTGATTTCACCCATGTTGGCATCTATCTTTACAGTTTTGTTTAAGAAGTCGCTTTCACTGTAGACATCTGTATAAGCTGGGTTACCATTTTGACCGTAAGAATTGGTTCTTCTTAGGTATTCCTTGTCATAGTTTTTAGATTCTTTTTTAGTATTTTCTTTCTTGTCAGTTTCTTCGTCTGTACTTTCTTCTGTGTCTTTATCAGTTTCTTTTTCTTCGTCTTTTTCTGGAGTTTCTTCCTTATCTTTCATATTAGCTCTGAGCTCTTTTATATTTTTAGCATCGGCATTTGCCTTTAGGTACTCATCAGCAAGGTTTCTTGCCTTGTCTTCATCACCTGCTTCTACTAGCTCATTTATCTTAGCTTCTACATCTTTTTCCATGTCTGCTATTTGCTTTTGACCCTTGTCATAGAAGTCGCCTGCTGCCTCTGGTATAGCATTTAAAACCTTAAGAGCGCCTAGATAGTCTTCATCTTTTATAGCTTCTTCTGCCTTAGTAAGGGCTTGTTTGTAGAGGTCTTTGTTCTCTTCAACCTTTTCTTCTACTTGGCTTGGTGACTTTTCAGTTTTATTTGAGCCTAGGTTTATGAAGTAGGAAAAGATTATGGCTGCTACAGCAAATATTAATATTCCACCAAATATCATACCTACTGTTATTAGGTCCATATCCTTATCTTTTCTATTATTTTCTCTTTTTCTGATGACTATTTTCTCATCATCAGCCTGTTGGCTTCTTCTTTGTCTTCTTCTATCTCTTTGGTCAGAATTTTCTAACTCTTGTCCGCAATTTTCACAGATTTTTTTGCCATCTTCATTTTCGTGGCCACAATTTTTACAAATCATAAAATCTCCTTTACTATGTTCTCATATTATTATATCACAAGTTGTCTAAAATTATTAGTTTTTCAAGGTATTTTTTTAGATTTGTCTGATTTTTTATTTGTTGAGGCTGTCTATATAGAAACTTAGGTCTTGGACAGTTTCTAACACTCCCTTATAGGTACCATTCTTATCTCTGACTGCAAAATAGCCTATTGCTATATCCTTACCACCAATATTTTTTACAAGCTTGAAGGAATCTCTTTTTCCTTCCTTAAAATCTTTTATAAGGCCCCTAACTATAGGCTCAACTTGTGGTGGGTGGCAAGAATAAACTTCCCTACCGAGAGATGATTTAGGTCTTTTGAATAATTTTGCCCCTTCGTGATTATTGTAATAAGAATTTATGTCATTTTCATCCACAAAGGTTATTTCAATTTCCATGGTATCTAGCATGGCTTCTAGCTGGTCAATCCTCATCTTGCCCTTGGCAAAGTGTATATAATTATCATCTGCTAAATCTTTGCTTGCTGTTTCTTCTATATCGTAAGCTACTAGGTCGTGGTCATAATCGGCTAGGTCCTCATAAAGAATGGCTAAATCTTGGCTGGTTAGGTTATCTTTCATAAGGGGATAGAGGATATTTTCCTCTTTGTAGGTCATCTCCTTGGCCCTTTCGATAGATTTTTCTAATAGGTCTTCATTTTTTAATTTCAAAGCCTTTTTGATATTATTTACAATCTCGATATCCACAGCCCACATTACATCAGAAGGGCCCGGCTTATTGTATTTGGCCTTTAGAATTGGGTAGATGAGATCTCCCTTTTTCTTGTAATGGTTTGATAGGATCCCTCTTAGTTTTTCATAATCACCTTCATAGTTTTCCAATATTTCCTTTATCTTTTGATTTTCTCTAGCAAAATAGGAAATAAATGGGATGTCATCATAGGATGTTTTTTCATTTTCATTTTCAGTCATCCCATGAAAAAGACTTGAGTGAACATCGCAAAGCTTTCTAACTTCATCCTTATCCATGCCAGAAGCCAAGAGCTCTTCTTCTGCATCCATTATTTCTGCTGATGAAACTCCCTCAAAGTTTTCCCTAAAATCAGCCCTCACACTTTCAAGGTCTTCCCCTGCTGTGAGTCTTTCTATAAAGGATTTGATGAGTTTTTTCCTTTCTATGACTTCCGGATCTTGGGATGAATCGCTTAGCTCATATCCAAGATCTTTTAGCTTATCTTCAAGATTTTCTATCTTCATCATAGAAGCTCCACGCTTTAGGCTCATCTTTTTGCCCACTGTACTTACCATTAGTGGATTGGCTAGGGCATTAAAACCTAGGCCTATTAGGTCATTTTTTAGTTTATCATTATCTTTTATTAGATCTGCCACAGGCATATTTATATCAATTATCATAAAATCCTCCTAATCTTACCATAATTATATCACCATAGATAATGATTATCAGTAACTTTTGTTACAAAATTTGAAATTATTATAATTTTTTTTAAAAAGCAAAGAACTCAAGGTATTCCTCGAGTTTCTTGCTTTTTATTTCTTTATTTTTTCTTGTTCTTTATTGATGCAAATAATCCGGCTAAAGATGCTGCTGATAATCCAAATAAGTAATTTAAGCTTCCTATACCCGTTTTTGGATTAGATGATTTTTTCATATATTTTCCTAATGCATTTTCTTCTTTTGATTCCTTATTTGATTTTTCTTCAGAGATTTTTTCTTCCTTATTTTCTTTTGTTTTTTCTTCCTCAGATTCTTTTACAGAATTTGCCTCATCTTCTTTCGTTTCTTCTACTTTTATTTCAGGGAGTTTTACATCTTCTTCTTTTTTATCTTTTGCTTTATTTTCCTCTACACTTATAGCTTTATCTTTTTCACCTTCTGGTTTTGATTCTTCTCGAGGTTCTTCTATATTCTTCTCCTCATCTTCTACTACATCAACCCCATCTATACCCATCAACCAGTTCCAGTTAAACTCAGTATATCTTATAACCATCTTTGTTTTTCCATCCACTACCTGGTTTGATTCATAAAGTAGGCCGAAAGTATCTTCTAAATTTGTATTTTCTAATGATGAATATTGGTATTCGCCTATATTAATATTTCTTTGGGCAACAGTTTTAAATTCAAAGTTTTTATTTTCTTTGTTAATAACTTCCATAACCTTTATCACACCATTTTTTCTTCCTCCAGGTTCAGAGTTTGATAAAATGATGTATTCCTTACCGTCTCTATCGTGTTTAACGACAGATAAATTGTTTTGGCTATAGGATTTGAAATCAACAGATCCTACACCATAATTCCAGTTTTCTCCATCATCTTTACTTATTGCATAATTAATTGTTGGATTATTTCCAGGGCTTCTCATAAATGAAACTACAGTTCCATTATTTAATTGTACAAGTTGATTTTCAGAGTTTTGTCTATTTACTAATCCGCCAAGCGAAGATTGACCATCATGGTCGTTAGGATTTGTTAATGACCTTTTCCAATTCTCTCCGTCATCAGAATAGATGAAGGTTGTAGATTCTCTATTATTATACTGACCTGGATTCGTTCCAAAATATAAAGGAAGTAGCAATCTACCGCTCTTAAGTTGCAGGCCTCTTCCTGGGGAAGAACCTAAAAATTTCATTCTATTATCTGTTTTTACTTGTGGTGTTATATCCTTAGGAGAAGACCAAGTTTGTCCACTGTCGTCAGAGTAAGTTAGCCATAAATATGGAGTTTGATGGACTTGCAAATCTGAAGAGTCTTGATACACATTTCCTAGATACTCATCACCTCTATATAAATTTCCTATCTCTGTAAACGGCTGTTTATCAGTAGTTTTTACCTTTAAATCTGTAGCTTCGCCTGCTTGGTTGAAAACTACTCCATCTTCTCTAACAGTATATCTTCTACCTTGTTTATCTTTCAACTCAAGGTAGTCATTTCCATCTATATTTACATATCCTGATCCACCTTGTGAAGACCAATATTTTCCTCCGGATTTAAAACTGTCTAGTAGCATATAAACTCTACCAGCATTCTTTCCAGTATATACTGGAGTTAATTGCATATCAATTGTGAAAGGGGCATTTTTATCAATCCCTTCTTCAGGTCTATCAACAACTTTTATCGCCGGCGAAAAATCTTTATCTCCAGGTTTTTTAATTCTAACAACAGCATCTATGTCGCCCCAATCAGATTCTGTTGATAATCTCTGATCAGCACCAGCTATGATTGTACCGTCCTTTAATTTTGCTAAAGAAGGGATTCTATAGAAATCAGAGCCTTGATATGTAGGGTAATACATATCGAAATCTTCGGTCTTAGCTTGTTTATTTGTTTTCTCTTCGATATGTTCTCCATTAGATGCAAGCTTTTCAATATCCTGCTTCAATTCTTCATACTTTTCATTTGTTAAACTTTTTTCACTACTGATTTTATCAAAATTATTCTTTAATTCGTATATTTCAGGGTATTCTTCCTTTAATTTATCATCTAGCTTGATCTTATCTAACGTATACTTTATAATATTGTAATTTAATTCTTCTTTCTCAGAGTCATTCATCTGCGAAACAGGTGCAGGTATATTTTCTTCTGATAATAATATATTATCTTGCTCAATTTCATCTACACCTGATTTTTCAATCGAATCTTCAGACTCTATCATTTCTTCAGCTTTTTTATCACTATCATTATCCACTAACTCATCTTTTAAGTTATCGGTGTTATTAATATTTTCTTCACTTACTTTTTTCTTTTCTATCCCTTTATCATTTAAGCTTTCTGCCGCTTGGGAGATGTTAGGAAAACATACTAAAATAGATAAACTTAGAGCACAGGCCATCATTTTCTTAGGTAACTTATTTTTTTTCACAATTCGTACTCCTTTTATTTAATATCGTTTTCATGAAAACTCGATTGATAATTATTTTGTTATTATATTATGTTATTAGAATTATATTGTCAATAGTTTCAAAGAATATAAGCTATTTAGAAAGTATTTTCAGTATTTTTTATAAATATTTTATTTCCATTATTTAATAAGTTTTAATTTAGATTTTTATAATCACAATAATATTTTTGCAATATCGAAAAACGTTTTCTTAATTTTTGACTTTCATTAACACCAATTTTAAAAGAATGATATTAAAAATAAATAAGTTCTCGAAATTATATTCTAATTTATAAACAATGAATTTTTACAAAAAAGACCAATAAAGGATTATAAAATCCGGTATTAGTCTTTAGCATTAATTTATTTCACAAATATACAAAGCCAAATAGTTTTATACTGACTTACTACCCTATGGATTTTGTGGGGTGGGATTTCTAAGATGTCGCCTTCTTTTAATTCGACGATTTTTCCTTCTATTTCAAGCGTCGCCCTTCCCTTTTCGATTTTTACTATTTCGAGCTCTTCCTGATCATAATAGTCTGTAACTTGGTCAAGGGAGCTAGTTCTTAGGATTTTTATTTTATCATTTCCAAAGATTAGGTCTTCTATTTCTTTATCTTTATCGAAGTTTATATTTTCGTAGATGTTGTAGATTTTCATATTTCTCCTTAAAAAAAGCAGCTCTTAACAAGCTGCTGATTTTTTCTTTAATCCCATTAGAAGGGTCCCAATTGCAAGCCCATATGCTAGGCCCTTGGCTAGGTCTGGGATATTTGGGTTTTGGTTTAATACTATGGCTAGAACAAAAAAGGCAAGTCCTGCCCTTGTTGGGTTCTGGATTTTTTTCATTCTGTCATCCTTTCAAATTCTATGGAGAATTTCTTGAGGATTTTCTTCTCTAGTCTTGATACAGTCATCTGGCTTATATCCAAGCTTTCTGCTATGTCTACCTGGGTTCTGCCTTCGTAGTATCTAAGCTCTAGGATTTGCTTTTCTAAGTCGGTGAGCCTTTCTTTTGACTTGTCTATCATATCTTTTAGCTCGATTGAGTCGAAGTTTTTATCTTCTTCGCCGACTATATCTGCTAGGTCTATGGCATTTTCTCCCTTTTGAACCTGGTATTTCATGTCCAAGGATTGAGGAGTGTAAACCTTACTTGCTTCCATGGTTTCTAGGATTGTTTCCTCATCTTCTCCTAGATAATCGGCTATGTCCTTACTTGTTGGAACTCTTTGAAGCTCTTGGGTTAAGGTTTTTTTTGCTGTATTTATCTTTTTGTATAGGTTTTGGATGCGTCTTGGCACCCTTATTACCCAGCCCTTGTCCCTAAAATATCTCTTTAGTTCACCCATGATTGTTGGGGTGGCAAAGGATGAGAAGGCATAGCCCTTTGATGGGTCGAACCTATCTACAGCATTAATTAGGCCTAGGCTTGCTACCTGGTAGAGGTCGTCTTTTTCTATGCCCTTGCCTACATATTTATTTGATAGGATATCGACTATATACATGTGCTCTTCTATGAGCTCATCTCTTAGCTTTTTATCCCTAGTTTTTGCAAATTCTTCAAATTTCTGATTGATTTCATCCTTACGGTCTTGGCTTTCCTTAGTCATAAGTCTTCCTCATGCTTATTTTTAGGAAATCTTCTCCTGTTTCAAGGTCATCTGCTAGGGCCTTTAGAATGGCATCTCTCATTGATATTGCCTTTGGATCAGCTGTCTTATCCTTGCCCCTTACTTCTATGGATAGGATATCTTCTTCTACTAGAAAGTCTATTTGTACATCTTCTTCTGTTATCTTGTAGTTTATGGCCTCGCTTACTAGGACTTTGAGGTCTTCGATTTGTTCTATATCAAAGTCAAGATCTGAGCCAAGACCTGCCACAAATAGCCTTACAGCTTTGAGATAGAGGCTATTTTGTGGTAGTTTTATGCTTATTTTTTCCATGTCTACTCCATATTGAAGACTTCTGTTAGGTCTGTTATTTTAAAGAGCTTGTAGATGTTTTCTTTTGGGTTTGTTATTGTGGTTTTATGGCCCTTTTCATTTACAAGCTTGTATATTTTCATAAATTGGCCTAGGCCTGTTGAATCTAGGTAGTCTAGCTTTTCTAGGTCTATGCTTAGGTCCTTGTCTATGTCCCTTAGGTTTTCTTCTATGAAGTCTCTGAATTTTTCTTCAGAGTAGACATCTAGGTCACCTTCAACTTTTAATAATAAGTGGTCGTCTTTGTCAATAATAAAGCTTTGAAACATTTTATTCCTCTTCTTCTAGTGTATTGTCATATTTAGTTACTGAAACAATCTTATCCTTATCATTGGCTAGATTTTTAAGTTTTACACCTACGGTATTTCTACCTGTTGTAGATATATCTCTTACACTTAGTCTAATCATATCACCTGTTAGAGATACCATCATTATGTCAGTATCTAAATCTACTGCCAAGCTGTCTACTAATTGACCTGTCTTTTCGGTTATCTTGTGGCATCTGACACCTTTTCCGCCCCTGTTTTGGTTTTTGAAATTGGTGAAGGAGGTCTTCTTACCGTAACCATTTTCTGTTACTACTAGAAGATAGGTTTCATCTCCTTTGATATTCATTGATACTACTTCATCACCCTTATCAAGCTTGATTGCCCTTACTCCTGCTGCCGCTCTTCCCATGCTTCTAACATCTTTGGTGTTAAATTGGATGGTCATACCGTTTTTGGTGGAGATGATTAGTTCTTCGTCTTTTTCGATTTGTCTTACTGATATTAGCTTATCGTCTTCCTTGAGGGAGATGGCTATGATGCCATTTCTTCTAATCTTAGTGAAGTTTTCTGCTTCAGTTTTCTTAATCTGACCGTTTTTTGTTTGAAGAACCATTTGGCTATCCTTGCTTAATTCAGATAGGGTCACCATTTCGGTAATTTTCTCGCCACTTTCCAGGTTTAGGATGTTGATTATCGCTTGACCCCTGGATGTACGGCTACCTTCTGGAATCTTGTAGGCTTCTAGAGAATAAACCTTGCCCATGGATGTGAAGAATAAGAGGTCTTCGTGGGTGTTGGTTGTGATTATCTTTTTGATGAAGTCGCCTTCTTTGGTATTGCCTGCTGCAATTCCCTTGCCTCCCCTATTTTGTACCTTGTAGGTGTCGATAGGAAGTCTCTTGATGTAGCCTTCCTTGGTTAGGGTTATTAGGATATCTTCTTCTTCAATTAGCTCTGTTATGTCCATCTCTCCCTCATCTGGGACGATTTTACTTCTTCTATCATCGGCGTATTTTTCTTTAATTTCTGTCATTTCGTCGATGATTAGGTTGATTAGGGTTTCTTCAGAGTTTAGGATTGAAAGTAGGTATTCAATTGTTCTTTCTAGCTCGTCATTTTCTGCATTTAGCTTTTCAATTTCTAGTCCTGATAGACGTTTTAATTGCATGTCTAGGATGGCTTGAGATTGAACATCGGTTAGCTTGAATTTGTCATAGAAGATTTTCTTAATTTGGTCATTGTCATAGGATGATCTGATTATCTTGATTATCTCATCTATGTGGTCAATGGCTATTATAAGACCTTCTACTATGTGCTTACGGTCCCTGGCCTTTGATAGGTCAAATGTGGTCCTACGGGTTACGACTTCCTTTTGGTGGTCTACGTAATATTCGATTAATTCTTTTAGATTTAGAATCTTTGGCTCGCCTCCAACTAGGGCTAGGTTTATGATACCGAAAGTATTTTCTAGTTGGGTGTATTTGTAGAGGTTATTTAGGACTATATTGGCATTGGAATCCCTCTTGATTTCAACTACTATCCTCATTCCTTTTCTGTCTGATTCATCTCTGATGTCAGATATGCCATCAATTCTCTTGTCTTTTACAAGTTCAGCTATTTTTTCGATTAATCTTGCCTTATTTACCTGGTAAGGAATTTCTGAGATGATGATTCTTTTCCTATTTTTCTTAAATGGCTCGATTCTTGCTACCGCTCTTTGCTTAATCTTGCCCCTACCTGTGTGGTAGGCATCTTTTATGCCGGATTTTCCTAGGATTAGGGCGCCTGTTGGAAAGTCTGGACCTGGGATTATCTCTATTAGGTCATCTATGGATATTTCTGGGTCTTTCATGTAGGCTACACAAGCATCGATTGCTTCACCTAGGTTGTGTGGGGCCATGTTTGTGGCCATACCTACTGCTATACCGTTTGACCCGTTTACTAGTAGATTTGGAAATCTTGATGGAAGGACTGTTGGTTCTAGCTCTTCTTCATCGAAGTTTGGCATGAAGTCAACTGTATCCTTGTTTATATCCCTTAGCATTTCCTTGGCTATCTTGCTCATTCTGACTTCTGTATAACGCATGGCTGCTGCCGCATCCCCGTCTATAGAACCGAAGTTACCTTGGCCTTGGGCTAGGGGATATCTGGTTGAGAAGTCTTGGGCTAGCCTTACTAGGGCATCATAGATTGCAGAGTCGCCGTGAGGGTGAAATTTACCCATTACATCTCCGACTACCCTGGCTGATTTTCTGGTTGGTTTATTTGGATCAAGGCCCAGAAGTTGCATATCATAGAGGATTCTCCTATGAACTGGTTTTAGGCCATCACGCACATCTGGTAGGGCTCTTGATACTATTACAGACATTGAATACTCAAGATAAGATGTTTTCATCTTGGTCTCAAGGTCTATATTCATTATGTTTTGATTTTCTGTCATTTTGCCTCCTATACGTCTATATCTTTAACGTACTTGGCGTTTTCTTGGATGAAGTTACGTCTAGGTTCTACCTTTTCTCCCATGAGGAGGGCGAAGGTGTCATCGGTTGTGGTTGATTCCATATCTTCTACTACTCTTAGGAGGACACGCCTGTCTGGATCCATGGTTGTTTCCCATAATTGTTCGGCATTCATTTCACCAAGACCCTTGTATCTGTTGATCTTGTAATTATCTGCTCCAAACTCTTTGATTACCTTATCTCTTTCATCGTCTGAATAAACGTATCTTTCCTTCTTGCCTACGCTTATCCTGTATAGAGGTGGAAGGGCTACATATACGTGGCCTTCATCTATTAGGTCTTTCATATATCTGTAGAAGAAGGTTAAAAGCAAGGTTCTGATGTGGGCACCGTCGACATCCGCATCGGTCATGATTATGATCTTGCCGTAGCGAAGCTTTTCTAGGTCAAATTCCTTGCCTATACCTGTACCGAAGGCTGTAATCATGTTTTTTATCTCTTCTGAGTTTAGGACCCTATCTAGGTGGGCCTTTTCTACGTTCATTATCTTTCCTCTTAAAGGAAGGATGGCTTGGATTCTGTTGTCCCTACCGCCTTTGGCAGAACCTCCCGCAGAATTACCCTCGACTATGAAGATTTCATTTTCGCCAATGTCTGTTGATTGGCAATCGGCAAGCTTGCCTGGAAGGGTAGCTGAATCTAGGATTGATCTCTTGCGGGTTAAATCTCTTGCCTTTCTGGCTGCTTCTCTGGCACGTCTGCTGGCAAGTGCCTTGTCTATAATAGCTTTGGCTGGTTTTGGATTTTCTTCAAGGAAGGCTGTTAAATGCTCTGAAATAAAGGTATCTACTGCACCCCTTACCTCTGAGTTTCCAAGCTTAGATTTGGTTTGGCCTTCAAATTGAGGCTCAGATATTTTTACAGAAATTACAGCTGTAATTCCCTCTCTGATGTCCTCACCTTGGAGGTTGTCCTCGTTATCTTTTATGAAATTATATTTTCTAGCGTAGTCATTTACAGTTCTTGTAAGTGATGACCTAAGTCCTGCCAAGTGGCTTCCGCCCTCTGGGGTTTGGATATTGTTGGCATAGGATAGGATATTTTCGCTATAGGCATCTGTATATTGGAAGGCAAATTCAACTTCGGTATCTTCTTGGTAGCCATCAAAGTGTGGAATCATCTCCATTATTGGATCTTTGTTCCTATTTAGGTAGGCTACAAATTCTGATATACCTCCTTCAAATTTGAAGCTTGTTAGGAAATCTTCTCTTTTATCTTCAAAGATGATTTCTACTCCCTTATTTAAGAAGGCCATTTCTCTGAACCTATTTTCTAGGATTGTCCTGTCATAGATTGTTGTATCAAAGATTGTTCCATCTGCCTTAAAGGTTATCTTTGTACCTGTTTCATCAGTATCGCCTATTACTTCTATATCTTTTGTAACTTGACCTCTGGCAAATTCCATTTTATAGATGTGGCCATCTCTTTTTACTTCTGCTATTAGATATTCAGAAAGGGCGTTTACTACTGAAACACCTACACCGTGAAGACCTCCTGATACCTTGTAGGCTGAATCGTCAAACTTACCACCAGCATGGAGGACTGTTAGTACGGTCTCTAGGGTTGATTTGTGGGTTGTTGGGTGTTCTTTGACTGGGATTCCTGATCCGTCATCTTCTACACTTACAACATTATCCTTGTCTATGGTAACTTTTATGTAGTCACAACGTCCGGCTAGGGCCTCATCTACCGAGTTATCTACTACTTCGTAGACTAGGTGGTGGAGTCCCCTCTGGCTGGTTGATCCTATATACATACCAGGTCTTAGACGAACGGGTTCTAGTCCCTCTAAGACCCTGATATTACCAGCATCATAATTATTCTCTGTCATATTTATCCTTTCTAATTCTGCCATCCTTGATATAGGATATCTTATCAGCTGATACTTCTTCTAGGCTCTTGGTGTTGGTGGCTGTGATTATGGTTTGATAGTCAGCTAGGTTTTCTAGAAGAAATTTCGACCTAGATTCATCTAACTCTGAAAATACATCATCAAGTAGAATCACCGCCCTATCTCCGCTTATCTCCCTTACAAGCCTTACCTCGGCTAGTTTTATATTGATAATAGCCGACCTCTGCTGGCCTTGGGAGGCGAAGAGCCTGGTGTTTTTGCCATTTATTTTGATAATTATATCGTCTCTGTGGATGCCAGATTTTGTTGTTTGGTATCTTAAATCCTCATCCCTATGGGCTAAAAACTTCTCCTGATATTCTTTTTGGCTACTTGCCTTTATATCCGGTATATACTCTATCTCTAGCTTTTCAGCACCCTTGGTTAGGGCATTTTGGAAGTCATTGGCGTATTTTTCTATATAGCCTATAAATTTATTTCTTCTCTTATAAATTTTGTAGGCTTCCTTTACCAAGGACTGATCAAAGGCATCTAGCTGCTCTTTGAAAAATGAGGAAGACCTGTTTTTTAGCAATTTATTTCTAGAATAAAGAATCTTATCGTAGTCTTTTTTGACCTGCTTATAGGAAAAATCAATGCTTGTTATGATTTCATCTAAGAGGTCCCTCCTAAGATTTGGTCCTTCCTTTATAATAAGAAGGTCTTCTGGAGTGAATAAGACTAGCTTGAATAATGATCTTAAATCCTTGTTCCTAGTATATTTTACTTCATTTACGAAAATATTCTTATCAGAAGAATCTACTTCTATCCTTACTTTTTTAAAGGAGCGGCCCTTTCTGATTGTGCCAGAAAGCTCCATCCTTTCCTGGCCAAACTGGATTAAATCCTTATCCCTTAGCTTCTTAAAGGAAGTGGCATTGGCTAGGTAATAACAAGATTCAAGCAGATTTGTCTTGCCCTGGGCATTATCTCCTATAAAAATATTTATATTGTCGTTAAAGCTTACCTTTTCGTAGAAATAATTCCTAAAATTGTGTAATTTTATATCCTGTATCCACATTATTTGATTATAATCTTGTAATCATCAAAGATTACAACATCGCCTGGGTGGGCCTTTTTGCCAGCTACAAAGCAAGGCTCATCGTTAAGGATTATGCCCTCTTCTTTGATAATAGCCTTGGCAATGCCGCCTGTTGGCACTAGGTTTAGGACCTTTAGAAGGTCCTTTAGTTTTATCTCTTTACTTTCAAATTCAATTATTTCCATAAGGTCCTCACTTAGCAAGTCTAACTGGTAGGACTAGGTAGGTAAAGTCCTCACCCTCATGGCTAGAGTTTGTTGGGTAGATTAGGCATGGATTTAGGCTTGATTTGAAGTTTAGCTTAATCTTTTCGCTGTCACAAGCCTTTACCCCATCTTGCATGTATTTGGCATTGAAGGCTATATCAAGACCTTCACCCTCTTGTTCTACTTCTATAACTTCTTTTACATCCCCTATTTCAGAATTTGACATGATTGTCATAACTTTCTCATCGATGCTTACTTTTATAAGATTAGCCCTGCCTGGATCTGATAAGACTTGAGCCCTGTCTAGGGCTGATGTTAATTCTCTTTTTTCTAGGACTATGGATGTTTCTGAGATGTCGTTTATTATATTTCTGTAATCAATATAATTTTTATCTATTACCTTGCATAGCATAGTAGTAGACTCTGATACAAACATTAGGTCATTATCATTTTTATAAAGACTTGTCTTGCTGTCATCTGAAACTATCCTTGACCATTCTAAAAGTGATCTCTTTGGTATAATGTATTCTGTATTTTCAAAATCTGCCGGATAATCTAGGGCAAGCTTCTTAAGGGCTACCCTATAGCCATCAAGGGCTACCATATTTAGAGAACCTTCCTTTAATTCAAAGAGAATTCCTGTTAGGGCAAGCTTTGTTTCATCAAGACTTGTTGCAAATTCTGTTTGGTTTATGGATCTTTTTAGCTTGTCATTATCTATTTGTATAGGCTTAGAATCTGGCTTTCTGATTTCTTCCTTCTCAAAATATTCAAAGGATATAAGGTTAAAGTTTGATCTTTTGCACTTGATATTGATCTTGCCATTTTCAAGTTCAATCTTTACTAGCTCATCTGGAAGCTTTCTTATTATATTACTAATAAGGTCTGCCTTTACAGCCATTACTCCTTCTTCTATAATATTGGCTTTGGCATATGTTTTGATTGAGATTTCGCCATCGAAAGAAGTCAATGAGAGTCCATCCTTATCTGCACTAAAGTATATTAATTCATGGATTTGTATATTGGTTGACTTGGATACGGCCCTATTGGCAATATTGATTGCTCCTAGTAGATCTTTTTGTTTGATTTCAAATTTCATGTCTTCTCCTTAACTATTATTTAAACTTAGTAGTATTAGTAGTAGGGAGTGTATAAATGTGGATATCTTTTATTGATATTAGTATTTCAATCTTTATTGGTGTTTATATCTTCTGAATATCTCTATGAATAAATGGCTAGTTTTCCACATTTTACACAAGAGGTTTTTGAAGATTTGTTAAAAATAACTTATCAACAGACTTATCCACAAGCTTATACACAAATCACTCTTTTATTTCTTTTATTAGAGATTCAATCTCATTTTTAATGTCACTATCTTCTTCCATCATCAGGCTAATCTTATCTATGCCGTGGATGACAGTTGTATGATCCCTATCAAAGGCATTTGCAATAGTTACTAGGCTATCATCAAGTAGCTCTCTAGCTATAAACATGGCTATCTGTCTAGGATTTACAATCTCTTTCTTGCGGCTTTTGCCCTTAAGGTCGGAAAGCTTAATATTATATTTATTTGCTACAGCCTGCTGGATATCTCCTATAGATAGCTTTTTCTTGGTATTTTTGACCCTGGTTCCTACACCCTTTATAGCATCTTCCATAGATACCTCTATCCTGCCGTCGCTTTTGGCATAGGCAATGGCTGTAGAAAGGGCTCCTTCTAGGTCTCTGATGTTTGTATCAATCTCATGAGCTATATAGGAAAGTATTGAATTATCAATGATAGCTCCCAAATCTTCAAGCTTTTTTTGAAGTATTGCCACCCTTGTCTCATAATCAGGCCTTGAGATATCAGCTATAATACCGTAGTTAAACCTTGAAACCAGCCTATCTTCTAGGTGCTTAATCTCCCTTGGTGGCTTATCTGATGTTATAACTATTTGCTTGCCTGCATTGTAGAGGTCATTAAAGGTATGGAAAAATTCCTCCTGGGTCGCCTCCTTATTGGCAATAAATTGAATATCATCTATAAGAAGGATATCAACTGACCTATACCTGGACCTAAACTCTTGGTTTTTATTAGTCCTAAGGGCTGCAATCATCTCATTTGTAAACTTCTCACTAGATAGGTACATGACATAGACATCATCTCTAGCTTCTAGGACCTGGTGGGCAATAGCTTGGATTAAGTGGGTCTTGCCAAGTCCACTTGCCCCGTATATAAAGAGAGGATTATAGACTTTGGACTGCTCCCTCCTAGAAATGGTATCGGCAACAGCCTGGCTAATTGATAAGGCGTATTGGTTGGACTTGCCTTGGACAAAATTTTCAAATACATTGGCCTCTTCAAGCTGAGGTCTAGGGTAGGATTTGACCTTATCAATCCTCATCTGACCATCCCCATCGTATTCCTTGCCTAGGGTAAGGACCTTGTCATAATCATCCCCATCCTTGGCCACAACCTTGACATCTAGCCTAGCTCCAATCTTTTCCTCAATAGCATAAAGGGCCTCTTGCAACTTTGGAAGCCAAATGCCATCAAAAATAAAGAGAGTATCCTTCTTAGGAATCTCTAGATAAAGGGTGCCTTCATGCAAATTTAGGGGCTTTAGTATGTTAATCCATGTATTAAACTGCTGTGAATCGGTAACATGCATTTTCATTTCATTTTTTAATTCATTAGTAATGAATTCTAAACTTCGCATATAAACCTTCCTTTCGTATTGCTTATCCACATAGATAAAAGTCTTTAAAATTAGCTCTTATATAAAAAAATAGACAGCTTATCCCCAAAATAGGGATAAGTTGTGGATAAGTCCATTGTTGATAAAAATAATCTTGATATTTAAAGCAAAATTAGGATAAGCAAAAAAATTTATATGTAAAAAATTAATCTTATCCCCAAAATAATATTAAATTAATGCTCAAAACTTAGTTTTACCCTTACTTTTACACAAGCAATTATACCATAAACAAGCCATTAATTCAACTTATCCACAATAAGTAGATAAAAATATGGATAAGTCTCAATTTATAAAAAGATAAGACCAAAAATCATTGTTGATATGTGGATAAGTCTGTGTATTTATTAAAATTTTGGATAAGAAAAATCGGTTTTGTCTTTATTTTAGGATTTTAAAGTCAAAATAATCACTAAAGTAAAAAAATATTCACACAAAAAATTCTCTTGAAAATGTGTGGATAAAATTTTATCAAGAATCTTATCCACAATTAATATTTATACCAAAAATCACCGGGAAAAAGAATAATTTTTAATTTACGCCCTAATACTTATGCAAATATTAAGAAAAATTTAAATAGGGTCCTAGCTTTTGAAAAATACTTATAAAAAAAGAATAAAAACCTTGACATATATGCTTATTTTCAATATAATAGTAAGAGTCAAAAATTATAGGAGGTGTAAAGATGAAAAGAACCTATCAACCAAATAGAAGAAAAAGATCTAAAGATCACGGTTTTAGAAAAAGAATGTCTTCTCCAGGCGGAAGAAGAGTACTTAAAGCTAGAAGAAAGAAAAACAGAAAAAGACTTTCAGCTTAAGCTTTATAAGTAAAGAAGCTCTTAATGGAAAAAAGACTAAGCTTAAGGAAAGACAAAGACTTTCAGAAAGTCTACAAAAAAAACTTTGCATGTTATAATAGAGATTTCACAGTCCTAGTCAAAGATAATGGAACAAATACTCCAAGATTTGGTTTTACAATCAGCAAAAAAATTGGCAAGGCACATACAAGAAATTCTCTAAAAAGAAAGCTTAGAGAGATAATAAGGCTACATTACAAAAATCTCAATGGAGTAGATATAGTAATAATACCAAAAAAGCATACCACAGAATTTGACTACAAAAAACTAAAATCCTCTCTAGGTCATGCTCTTAACCAGGCATTTAAGAAAAAAAAGATATACTATGCTAAATAAAGTTTTTATAAAAATGATAAGATTTTATCAAAAATTCATTTCTCCACAATTAGGCAGTTCAAAATGCAAATACTACCCTACTTGTTCCAATTATGCCCTAGAGGCCTTTAGGAAATACGGGCCAGTAAAGGCTTTTTTTATGTCTTTGTGGAGAATTTTAAGATGTAATCCATTTTCAAAGGGCGGCTATGACCCTGTAAAATAAAATCTAGCCAGCTAATACCACAGATAAAAAACGGAGAAAATATGTTCAATTTTATAGCGATAATACTTGGTAAGCTCATGAGGTTCATCTATGATATCCTCGCAGTAAACTTCACAGAGCCAGGATCTGTAAGTTTCTATGCCTTATCAATAATCATAATGACCCTATTAGTAAGTCTTATGACAATACCAATAACCATATCAAGTCAAAAACAAGCAGAAAAAGCAAGAAGATTCAAGCCAAAAATGGACGAGATCCAAAAAAAATACGGCTATGACCAACAAGTACTACAAAAAAAGATGCAAGAACTCTACAAAGAAGAAGGCGTAGGACCAGGACTTGGAGGATGTCTACCAATGATAATCCAACTACTCGTAATAATAGCCCTCTTTAGAGTAATGCAAGATACCACAAAGTACGTATTCCCAGAAGGAGTAACCCACCTAAAAACCAACTTCTTTTGGATCGAAAACCTACTAAACCCAGACCCACTATGGTATGGTCTACCCCTACTAACATCCCTATCACAATTTGGTGTAACCCTATTCTCAATGAAGACAAACCCACAAATGCAACAGCAAGGCGGGGCAATGGGATCAATGAACACAATGATGCTAGTAATGCCACTAGCTTACTACTTCTTCTTTGTAAAGCTCCCAGCAGGTCTTCCACTATACTACACCCTATCATCAGTATTTAGATTAATAATAATGGTAGGAATGCACTTATTTATGAGTAAAGATGAGGCAACAGAAAAATGAAAAAATCAGTAATCAAATCAGCAAAAACAGCCGACGAAGCTATAAAACTAGCCCTAGATGAAATAGGCAAAAAGAGAAGCGAAGTAAGTGTAGAAATCCTAGAAGAAGCATCAGCAGGCTTCTTAGGACTCATAGGCGGTAAAGATGCCCTAGTAAGAGTATCATATGAAGAAGACATCAAGGAAGTTTTAGACGACCTAAAAAGCGAAATAGAAGTCGAATCCTTCAAAGAAGCCAGCAAAGACTACGACGTCAAAGAAAGAAGCAGCTACTTCCAAAAAGAAGAAGGCTTAGAAGAAGAAAAAGAGACAATAACAGAAAAAGCTAAAAATCTAGGCGATAAAGTCACAGAAGAAGCAAAAGATTTAGGCGAAAAGGTAAAAGACAAATTCGAAGAAGTAAAAGAAGAAGTAGAAGATGTCTTTGAAGATGACAGCCAAGACGAAGAAACAGAAGAAGTCGAAAGCAAAGACTACGCCCTAAACAAAAAGCGTTCAAACATCGACAACTACTACAAAGCCAAAGAGCTCTTAGAAGAAATCCTAAAAGCCATGCACTTTGAAAACACAAGCGTCATCGGCAACCTCGACGGCCAACTAATCAAGCTAGAAGCAAAAGTAGATGAAAACGACACAGGCATCGCCATAGGCAAAAGCGGATCCACACTAGATGCCATAGAATTCATCATCAGAAAAGCCATCGACTCAAGAGCCAACAGCCTAAGAGTAAACGTAGACATCAACGGCTACAAAAAGCGTCGTGACGAAAAAATCGTAAGACTAGCAAGAGAAACAGCAGAAAAAGTAGCCAAAACCCAAAAATCATGGAACTTACGCTACATGAACTCCTACGAAAGACGCCTAGCCCACGAAGAAATCAGCAAACACAAAAACGTAACAAGCCACTCAGAAGGCCGCGAACCACAAAGATACGTAGTAGTAGACTATGTAGAAGAATAAAAACAAGAGAGCACTCGAAAGGGTGCTCTTTTTTAATGGGGTTTTAGAAGAGGATCTTTGATACGTGATAGAGTAAAGTAACTTATAGTTACCAGATAATAGGAAGGACAACTATGAGCGAACAAGAAAAAGATAATTTCACCAAACCATTTTTAAAATGGGCTGGTGGGAAGAGTCAATTATTGCATGAAATAAGAAAATATTATCCTTTTAATGATCAAATTAATAAATATTGCGAACCTTTTGTTGGAGCTGGAGCAGTTCTTTTTGATATATTGAACAATTTTGATTTAAAAGAGATTTATATAAGCGATATAAATAAAGAAGCAATAAATTTATATAAAGTAATTAGAGATGATGTAGAATATCTAATAGAATTATTAGATGAATTTCAAAAAGAATACCAAGATTTAAATCTTGAGCAAAGAAAAATAATATATTATAGAAATAGGGAAGAATTTAATCTCTTAAAATTATCAGATAATTCTAATAATTTAAGAAAAGCAGCTTTATTCATGTTCTTAAATAAGACGGGATTTAATGGATTATACAGAGAGAATATGAGTGGAGAATTTAATGTACCAATAGGTTCATATAAAAATCCTAAAATTTTAGATAGGGAAAATCTCATAAATGTAAATAAAAAACTTCAAAACGTCAAAATTATCCATGGAGATTATAAAAAATCTGAAGATTTTATAGATTCCAAAACTTTTGTATATTTTGACCCACCTTATAGGCCTATAAAACCAACATCAAATTTCACCGCCTATAATAAAGGTGATTTCAATGATGATGACCAAAGAGAATTGGCAGAATTTTTCAAAAAAATGGATCAAAAATCAGCACATTTATTATTAAGCAATTCGGATCCAAAAAATTATTCTCCAGATGATAATTTTTTTGATGATTTATATGGACAATTTAATATAAATAGAGTAGCTGCTAGGAGATTCATAAATTCTGATAAGAACAATAGAGGATTTATTTACGAGATTTTAGTAAACAACTTCAAGGAGGATAAAAATGAGGGATTTCAACAATTGGCTTTCAACATTCACTAATTATTTAAGGACCTATGAGTATTATGTAGATTTTGAAAAGGTCTATAGGAATGCTAATAAATATAAGGTAGAATTAAACATTTTAAATTCATTGATCGGCTCTAAAAACATCGAAATTGATTTTCATAATTTAGTTGAAAAATATCCAGAATGTTTAAAGGCAGTACCTATTCTTTTAGCGGTAAGATCTATTGAAATTTATGCATTTGATGATAACGGAGATTTTGTATATTCTTTTGATAAGGTAAATCAAAGTCCTGAACAATACATGTATTTTATGAGAGAAACTGGACTCTTTGATTTAATGGAAAATAAAATAACAAGTAATTTATTCGATTATGCTATGGGGGTTGAAACTGGTCTAGATTCAAATGCGAGAAAAAACAGAGGTGGGCATATAATGGAAGAACTAGTTGAAGATTTTATTATAGATGCCGGCTTCGTAAAAGACGTTGATTACTTTAAAGAAATGTATGCGAAGAATGTAGAATCTTTATGGGACATTGATTTAGGTTTGATAGTAAATGAAGGAAAAACAAGCAAAAGGTTCGACTATGTAATAAAAACTGATAATAATATTTATGCAATAGAAACTAACTTCTATAATAGTGGTGGTTCAAAACTTAATGAAACATCAAGGAGTTATAAAAACTTAGCAATAGAAGCCAAAAATATTGAAGGATTTAAATTTATTTGGATAACTGATGGATTTGGCTGGAAGTCAGCAAAGAGAAATCTTCAAGAAACTTTTGAATGTATGGATTTAATTTTTAATATAAATGATTTGAAAAATGGAATATTGAAAGAGGTAATCATATAGATGGTGAAAATTAAAAAATGGGAACCGGATGATTTTGAGTTGGAGATGACTACTCACTGGTCTTTTCCTAAAAGAGGGAATTGGGCAACTCATGATGCAAAATGGCGAGGAAATTGGTCGCCTTACATACCGAGAAATATCCTTTTAAGATATTCGGAAGAAGGTGATTTGGTTCTAGATCAGTTTGCTGGTGGTGGAACTACTTTAGTAGAGGCTAAGTTACTGAACAGAGACATAATAGGTGTTGATGTTAATGATGTCGCTTTAAATAGATGTAAAGAAAAAATTGACTTTAATTTGACTGATAGACCTATGGGGAAAGTTAAGCTTGTTAAAGGAGATGCAAGAGAGCTAGACTTTCTTAAAGATGAAAGCATTGACTTAATTTGCACACATCCTCCTTATGCGGACATTATTAAATATTCAGATGACATAGAAAATGATTTATCTTTACTAAAAATAGATGATTTTTTGAATGAAATGAAAAAAGTGGCTGAAGAATCTTATAGAGTTTTAAAGAAGGATAAGTTTTGTGCAGTATTAATGGGAGATACCAGAAAAAATAAACATATGGTCCATTTAGGATTTGATGTTTTAAAAGTATACGAAGATGCAGGATTTAAACTTAAAGAATTAATAATAAAGGAACAACATAACACAAGAGCAACAGGATTTTGGAAACAAAGAAGTGTCGATTATAATTTTTTATTGATTGCTCATGAGTATTTGTTTATATTAAGAAAATAAGAAGATTTAAAAAGGCAGTAGTTCGTACCTACCGCCTTTTTAAATCTCTTGATTCTCATGGAGAAACGCAATCTTTCTTTTCCTTGATATGGGTCAAGGGCTTTTTTGATTTAAGAGCTGGCTTCTCTTGCTTTTATTATATATAGAGATGCTTATATTTCAAATTTTCTCCCATATGATCCAACATATTGACTTGAAAAATTAGATTTAGCTGCTAAGTTAACAAAAGATTTAAAAAAATATCATAGAGATTAAGTTTTATTTTTGTGCTAAAATATATCAAATTTCTCCACATGGAGGTCGTTTTCTAGGAAGGTGATGAAGTTGTTTAGTTCTTCCTTATCTTTTGGGTAGATGTTGAAGTTTAGGATGAATTTGTCATCTTTAAATCTTAGGTTGTAGCCTTTTTTGTGGAAGTTGTTTTCTTCGACGTAGGTGTCGATTTTTTCTAGGATTTTGGAGTCTTTTGATTCTATTAGGGCGGTGTATTGGGTGTGTCTTTGGAAGATTTCCCCTTTGAACATATAGGATTGGAAGAAGACTATGAATCCTGTGGCTATGATTCCTATGAAATACATACCTGCTCCAAAGGCCATGCCTATTATGGATGTGGTCCAGATGCCTGCTGCTGTGGTGAGTCCTGTGACCCCGTAGTTTTTGACGAAGATGAGGCCTGCTCCTAAGAACCCTACTCCTGATACGATTTGGGCTGCGACTCTTGCTGCATCGAAGTGTTTGACATCGTAGAAGCCGTATTTGGAGATTATCATGGCTAGGCATGCTCCTAGGCAGACTAGGGTGTGGGTTCTGGATCCTGCTGATTTATTTTTGTTTTCTCTTTCGGTTCCTATTATGAAACCTGATGCCAGGGCGAGTGTCATTCTTGCTAGGAGGTAGAGGTTGAAGATATATGATTTGTCCATGGTGCCTTCCTTTATTTTTTAATAAGAAAATTTTCTAATAAGAAAAGCTTGAGTTTTTGCTCAAGCCTTTTGTTTTTTAGTTTTCACCTTCTATGTGGTAGCCGGTGTGAGTTTTTACTGGTTCTACTGTTAGTCTAGCTATATTGTAGGCGTGGTCTCCGATTCTTTCCATGGTTGATAGGATGTCGTTGAAGACGTAGCTTGCCATTGTTGTGATGTCTAGACCTTGTTTTAGTCTCTTGTAGTGGGACTTTCTTAGCTTTACTTCCATTAGGTCAAGGGCGGCTTCGTCTTCTTTTAGCTTGTTATATTTGGCTAAGTCTTTTAGCTCGAAGACTTCTACTGCGCTTGCTATGTTGTTTATTACTAGATCGTAGATTTCGTTTAGGTCTGCTACCGCTTCTTCATTGTAGGATGAACCTGATTCTAGGATTTCGTTGAAGTATTCTGCTAGGTTTTCTCCTAGGTCTGATATTCTTTCGACGTTGATTTGGACTTGTAGGTAGGATTGTAGCTCTGCTTCTATGTCTACTGGAGCCTGGTTTTGTGCAAAGTTTAGTAGGTAGGCTTGGATTTTGGTGTCCATATCGTTGACCATTGACTCAGCTTCTTTGACTGTTTGGTAGTATTTTTTGTCTTTGGTGTTTAGGTATTCCTTGCTGGCCTTGATTGTTTCTAGGGCTACTACTGATTCCTGGATGATGGCTGTCCTTATTTGATCTAGGGCTGCTGCTGGGAATTTTTCGATTAGCATTTCATCAAGTTCTAGGTTGCCTAGGTCGGTCAGGATTGAATCCTTGCCTGGTATTATGTGTCTTAAGAGCCTTGCTGTTTGGCTGATTAGTGGTAAGAAGACTACCATACCTATGAAGTTGAAGGTGAAGTGTCCTACCGCTATGGTCATGAGCTTGTTGGCTCCAATGGCTGCTGCTATGTGCTCTACTAGTATTTTGTATGGGTTTAGGAAGATTAAGAAAATCAATGATACTGACACATTAAAGAGAATGTGAAAGAGTGATGTTCTTTTTGCTGATAGGGATCCTCCCAGACTTGCTAGTATTGCTGTGATACAAGTACCTATGTTTGCACCAAACATGAGGGCTAGGGCGACGTTTAGGTCGATTGCCCCTGATGCAAAGAGGGACTGGGCTATACCGATGAAGGCTGATGATGATTGGATTAGGGCTGTAAGGGCCGCACCGATTATTACTGCTATTATTGGGTTTTGGGCCATATTTGCTACTACATCTTCAAATCCTGGCACATCTTTTAGGGCTGTGAGAGATCCTCCCATCATTTCTAGACCTATGAATAATAGGCCAAAACCTACTAAGATTTCTCCTATGTATTTATTTTTTCTTCTGGCTGAGAACATGAAGATACCTACACCGATTAGGGCTATGAAGTAGGCGAAATATCCTAGATCAAAACCGATTAAGATTGATGTGACTGTGGTACCTATATTTGCTCCAAGGGTTATACCTATGGCTTGTTCTAGGCTCATGATGCCTGCTCTTACGAAGCTTATGGCTATTACTGTTGTTGCTGATGATGATTGGATAAGTCCTGTTATAAAGATTCCGACAAAGACACCCTTGATTGGATTTGAGGTGTATTTTTCTACATAGCCTCTTAATTTTGGGCCTGCAAAGTTGGTTAGGGCATCACCCATTAGACTTATACCAAATAAGAATATGGCTAGCCCACCTGCGATTAGGTTCCATTCTAGGCTAGACAGTGACGATAATTGCATATTTCCTCCAAAAAAAATTTTGCGATTTTCGCTAAGGACTTTTGAATCTGGTCCACTAAATAAAAAATGTTTAGATTATCTTAATAAACTATACTTCTAATATATCATAATTTAGCCCTAAAACCAAAGATTTTATCAAATTTTTTGATAAGAATTCATATTTTTTTAAAAATTCTTTACAAAGGGCTTGGTTCTATGATTTATAAGTCCTGTAAATGTTGACAAATTCCTATTTTCTATTATAATCCTTATGTTAAAGACCACTAGTCAAAGTAGTGGATAATCACTAATTTTATAAGGAGGAATGATGGCAAGTACAATAGCGGCTATATCTACTCCAGCGGGGACTGGTGGGATATCAATTGTCAGAATGAGTGGGGATAAGTCCCTAGAGATTATTAATAAGATTTTTAGGCCTATTAACAATAGGCCAGTTGACCCTGATAAGGACAATAGGTATTTGCGTTATGGAAATATCGTAAATAAGGATGGGGATGTTATAGATGAGGTGATGGTGGCCTTTATGAAGGGGCCTGGCACCTATACTAGAGAAGATGTGTGCGAGATTAACTGTCACGGGTCTTTTATTTCTGTTAGAGAGATTTTAAACCTGCTCTTAGATGAGGGTTGCGAACTTGCAGAGCCTGGTGAATTTACTAAGAGGGCCTTTCTTAATGGAAGGATTGACCTTTCTCAGGCTGAGGCTGTTCTTGATATAATTAATTCGACCAATAAGCTTTCAGCAAGCCAAGGTATCAGCCATTTGCAAGGCTCTCTTAGTAAGAAGATAGAAGATATTAGAAATGACCTAAAGGAGGGCCTTGCCCGTCTAGAATATTCTATTAATTTTACTGAAGATGGGGAAGATTTGCCTGTGTCAGATATAGAAGCCTATTTGATTAAGGCTAAGGATAAGATTGATGAGCTTTCCTCTACTTCTAATAAGGGTAAGCTTGTAAAAGATGGTATAAATACGACAATTATCGGTAAGCCAAATGTGGGCAAGTCCTCTCTTATGAATGTTCTTCTTGATGAGAATAGGGCTATTGTTACAGATATACCAGGTACAACCCGTGACCTTATTACAGAATATATTTCCCTGGGAGATTTTACCCTTAAGATAAACGACACGGCAGGTATTAGGGATACTGATGATTTGGTTGAAAAAATCGGAGTTGATAAGTCAATTGACTTGGTAGATAAGTCTGACCTTATCCTTGCGATTTTTGACCTATCTAGGGATTTTGATGAAGAAGACCAAAAGATTTTAGACCTTATCAAGGATAAGAACGCTATAATTATCCTCAATAAGACTGACCTTGACCCTGTTTTTGATGAGAAAGTTTTTGATCTAAATCTACCAATCATTAGGACATCTATGACCGACCTTTTGGGTATAAAGGAATTGGAAGATACAATTAGAGATATTTTTGATACCAAGGATTTAAATAGGGAATCAGTCCTTATTACCAATACTAGACATGAAAGGCTCCTAGCTTCTGCTAGAGAAAAGCTTGCTTCATCCCTTCACGATATGCAGATGGGAGTGCCTATAGATGCTTGTGAGGTGGACCTATCTTCTGCCTATGAAGATCTGGGTCTAATAATTGGTGAGAGTGTATCAGGAGAGATAATGGATAAAGTATTTAAGGAGTTTTGCGTTGGAAAATAGAAAATATAAGGCTGGATCCTACGATGTAGTTGTCGTTGGGGCTGGCCATGCAGGATGTGAAGCGGGCCTTGCAGCAGCTAGACTTGGCATGAAGACCCTAGTACTTACAACATCTATGGAGTCAGTGGCAGATATGCCTTGCAATCCAAATATAGGTGGTACTGGCAAGGGCCATATAGTAAGGGAAATTGACGCCCTGGGTGGAGAGATGGCAATAAATATTGACAAGACTTTCATACAATCAAGGATGCTCAATACCTCAAAGGGACCGGCTGTTCATTCGCTTAGGGTTCAGGCTGATAAGAGACGCTACCACGAAGAGATGAAAAAGGTCTTAGAAGATGAGCCAAACCTTGATTTATTTGAGCAGGAAGTAGATAAGATTAATTATGAAGATGGAAAAATTGTTTCATGTGAAACAGTTCAAGGGGCAATCTTTGAAACAAAGGCTCTTATAATTTGTACAGGCACCTACCTAAATGGAACAATATTAATCGGTGATTATGCTAAAGTAAGTGGTCCTCATGGCTTATCAGCAGCGACCTTCTTAAGCGATTCCTTAAATGAAATGGGCTTTTATATCCGCAGATTTAAGACAGGAACACCTGCAAGGATTCATAGGTCTTCCGTAAATTATGAAAAGACTACAGTCCAAGCAGGTGATAGCGAAGTAATACCATTTTCCTTTATAAATGAAGGCAAGGATTTTTCTGATAGGCAGCAAGAAAATTGCTTCCTTACCTATACCACAGAAAAGACCAAGGAGATCATCATGGATAACCTTGAAAGGTCACCAATTTATGGGGGCAAGGTCAAGGGCATAGGTCCTAGGTATTGTCCATCAATTGAAGATAAGATGGTAAGATTCCCAGATAGGGATATCCACCAAGTTTTTATCGAACCAGAAAGCCTTTCAACAAATGAGATGTATGTTCAAGGGGTATCTTCATCCCTTCCACAGGAGGTTCAGGAAGAATTTTACAGGACAATTATCGGTCTTGAAGATGTAAAGATAATGAGACCTGCCTATGCTATTGAATATGACATGATCGATACCAGACAGCTAAAGAGAACCTTGGAATCAAAAGATTATGAAGGACTTTATTTTGCAGGCCAAATCAATGGCTCATCAGGATATGAGGAAGCTGCAGGTCAGGGCCTTGTGGCAGGGATCAATGCAGCCCTTAAGATAAAGGGTGAAGATGAATTTATTCTAGATAGGTCAGATGCCTATATAGGGGTCCTAATTGATGACCTAGTCACAGAAGGAACTAACGAGCCTTATAGGATGATGACTTCAAGATGCGAGTACAGGCTAACCATGAGACAGGACAATGCCGACCAAAGATTATCCAAAAAGGGCCACGACATCGGCCTTGTGTCTGATGAACGCTATCAAAAGATGCTTGATAAGAGGGCTATGATAGAAAATGAGATTGATAGGCTTAAAGACGTCCACATTACACCAAAGGATGAAACAAACAAGGCCCTAGAAGAAATGGGTTCTACTGTTCTTAATAAGGGCCTAAGCTTATATGAGCTTATAAAAAGACCTGAAATCACCTATCAGATGACAGAAATTTTTGACCAAGAAAGGCCAGACCTTCCTAAGTATATAAAAATCCAAGTTCAAACAGAAATCAAATACGAAGGCTATATCAAAAAGCAAATGGCAGATATAGAAAAATTCAAAAAGCTAGAAGGTCATAAATTATCAGCAGATATCGACTACAGCCAAATAAAAGGACTTAAGAAGGAATCAGCAGAAAAGCTTAACGAAATCAAGCCAGAATCAATCGGCCAAGCTAGCCGTATATCTGGAGTAAGCCCAGCTGATGTTAACGTGCTTTTGATTAGACTAAAGACAGGAGAGCTTTATGGATAAGAAGTATCAAATCTATACAGACTATCTTTTGGAAGTCAATTCCCACACCAACCTAACAACAATCACAGACCCGGATGAAATTGAGCTAAAGCATTTCAAGGATTCCCTTACAGTTATAGACTATATTAAGGAAGGTGACAAGGTCCTTGACATAGGTGCTGGGGCTGGTTTTCCTGGTATACCACTAAGGATTGAAAAGGACTTTGACCTTACTCTAATAGATTCTGTGAACAAAAAGGTCAATTTTATGAACCAAGTAATAGAAAAGCTTGACTTAAAAAATGCTAGGGCCATCCACACCAGAGCAGAAGATTTTGCCAAGGACCATAGGGAGGGCTTTGACCTTGTCGTATCCCGTGCTGTGGCAAATATGGCAACCTTATCAGAGTTATGCTTGCCTTTCGTCAAGGTCGGTGGACTTTTCATTGCCCTTAAGGGGCCAAAGGCAGATGAGGAAGTGGAAAATGCTGCCAATGCCCTAGAGATTTTGGGCGGAGAAGTGATAAAAATGGAAAAGCTCGACCTTGACGGCAATGAAAGGGTAAATGTCATTGTCAAAAAGGTAAGATCTTGCAAGAAAAGCTACCCAAGGGGACAAAATCTCCCAAAGAGAAAACCCCTTTAATGTTTCATATGAAACAAAGGAGTCTATATGAAATTTTTAAAATCATTACTTGTTATAGTATTATTTCTAGCCTTTAATATAGTAATAGATGCTCTTACAGGTGTCTTTATTCCAGGCCTTATAGCAGTCCTAAAAACAGGAGACTTCCTTAAGTCTGCTAATTATATGGTCTACGGGCTCTTGGCAGGCCAATTAGTAAAGCTTACCATCCTTGCCATATATATGGATAAGCGTGATAAGACTTTTTATAGAAATTTTACTCAAAGGTATATAAAAAATGAAAAACTTGAAAATCCTATAAGATTTGTAGGAATCGGCTTAGGTACAGTTGGCTTTGGTCTACTCTTAACGAATATTATAATGAAGGCCATGGCGGGTACAGAACTACTTGCATCAGCCCTAAACCTTATGGAAAATGCCTTCAATGCTCATACTAATCTTGATGGTCTAGTATTAATACTTACAGTTGCAGTTGGGGCACCAATAGTCGAAGAGCTTCTTTTTAGGGGAGTCCTCTTTGAAGAGCTTAATAGGTTTGTTTCTGTAAAGACAACAATCTTTCTAACAGCGTTGATTTTTAGTTTGTATCATTTTAATATACTCCAGTCCCCAAATACTTTTGTTATGGGTTTGGTACTGGCATGGACCTATTATAAGACCAGATCCATAAAAGCTTCTATTATAATCCACGCTACAAATAATATCCTAGCCTTGATACCGATAATCGACCAAGGTCTTAGCCCAATAGGCATTGGTATTTATATAATATTTATGGTCATAGGAATATATTCACTTACAACACTTAGGCAAAAGGCCTAGGTGTTTTTTGTTTCACAAAATTAGATTTTATAAGCTTATGAAGTAAAATATAAGTATAAAAGTTTCACGTGAAACATTAAGGTGGTTATAATGAAAGCTATAATTTATTCGGTAGGTACAGAAATCCTACTAGGATCAATATTAGATACAAATTCTAAATTTATTGCAGAAAGGCTCCAGGACCTGGGCATAAATTTATATAAGATGGAAACCATAGGTGATAATCCGGATAGACTTTATCAAGGGCTTAAGGAAGCTGATGGGGTCTATGACTATATATTTATAACAGGTGGCCTTGGACCGACAGAAGATGACATTACAAAAGAAGTGGCAGTAAAAGTCTGCGGGCTTGAAGATGAGATGGTTCTTGACCCATATTCCTATGAAGAACTTAGGAGATATTTTGAAAATAAAAATAAGGCTATGGAAGTTAATAGAAAACAAGCCGTATTTCCTAAGTCAGCAGTGATTTTAAAAAATACCCAAGGGACAGCACCAGGTTGCATCTTAGAATCAAAAAATAAGTCTAAGTACATACTTATGCCTGGGCCACCAAACGAGATGAGAAATATGTTTGATACGGAAGTAACACCGAAGCTTGTAACAGATAGGCATATAAGGTCTATAAACTGCAAGATAGGTCTTCTTGGAGAATGGGATGTGGCTAGCAGGATTGACCTTTCTGGAACTGACCCAACCATAAGCCCTTATGCCAAGACTAGCGGTGTAGAGCTAAGGATAACAGCTTCTGGTCCTGATGAAGAAAGCCTAAATAAGTCTTTAGAAAGAGGACTAAAAAGTGTGAAAGATGCTTTTGAAGGCCTAGTTATAACTACTGATGATAGGGCTCGTGAATCAGTCTTAATAGATGAGCTGAGAAATAAGAGAGAGACAGTCTCAACTGCTGAATCAATAACGGGAGGCTTAATTGCAAGCTCTATTATAGATATAAGCGGGGCAAGCGATGTGCTTAAGGAATCCTTTGTGACTTATTCTAATGAAGCCAAGCATAGAATATTAGGTGTTTCATATGAAACAATCGATAAGTACGACGTGGTTAGCAAGGAAGTTGTAAGCGAAATGCTTGATGGACTTGATTCTGACCTAAGAATAGCCACATCTGGCTATGCCCATTTGGGAATAGCCTATGTAGGAGTCTCCTATAAAGGAAAAAAATATATAAGGCAGGTAAAGGTCAAGGGCGAACGCAACAAGGTAAGACGTGTGTGCAAGAATAAGGCCATTGACATGAGTATTTTAATAGTAAGAGGTGTATATGAAGATTATATCAGTTTTTAATCAAAAGGGAGGAGTAGGAAAAACTACTACAGTTGTAAACCTAGCAGTAGCCCTTGCCTACCTAGACAAGAAGGTTTTAGTAATAGATATGGATCCCCAAGCCAATGCCACAACAGGTTTGGGCATAGATAAAAATAAGGTTGAGACATCTATCTATGACTTATTTTATTTTACAAGTCCTGAAGATGATAAAGCAGAAGTAACCGAGGGTGACATAGCAGAAGATAATACTGAAGAAGAAAAGACAGTTGAAGAAAATACAGAAGAGTCTTTAGAAAATATAGATAAGTATATAATAAAGACAAAATCTGGAGTAGACTTAATTCCTTCAGAAAATTCTCTTTCAGGTCTTGAAGTCGAGCTTGTAGAGCTTGATCCAGTAGAAAGAACCCAGAAGCTTAAGACAATTTTAGGTGCTATAAAGACCGAGTATGACTTTATCCTCATAGACTTACCACCTTCACTAGGACTCTTATCAATAAATGCTCTAGTAGGATCAAACTCTATAATTATTCCAATACAGACAGAATACTATGCTCTTGAGGGAGTAAGCGAACTTATGAATACTTTTGAGCTTGTGAAAGAATCTCTAAATAAGGACTTATATGTAGAAGGAGTCCTCCTATCTATGTTTGATAAGAGGACAAAACTTGCTTATGAAGTAGTTGAAGAAGTAAAGAAATATTTCAAAAATAGGGTCTTTATGACAATGATACCTAGAAATGTAAAACTTGCTGAAGCACCATCCCATGGCAAGTCAGCGGTAGAATATGATCCAAAAAGCCAGGGAGCTATGGCCTACATCAGCCTAGCTCAAGAAATATCGGAGGACGTATGAATAAGAAAAGAAGCCTAGGCAGGGGCCTATCATCTCTTATACCTGATGCTAAAGATACAAATCATGAAGGCAGGATAATAAAGGTCTCTCTTGATAAGATTAAGGCTAGGGAAGGCCAGCCAAGAAAAACTTTTGACCAAAAGGGTCTGGAAGATTTGGCAAGGTCAATAAAGGAATATGGCCTTTTAAATCCAATAAGCCTATCAAAAGCTGGTGACCATTACGAAATTCTAGCAGGAGAGCGTAGGTATAGGGCAAGCCTTCTAAATGGAGCTACTGAAATAGAAGCCATAATCAAAGACTATGAAGATAAGGATATAGAAATTTTATCACTTATAGAAAATGTCCAAAGGGAAGATTTATCTTCTATAGAAGAAGCCACAGCTTACAAGAAGCTTTATGAAACATATAACTTAACCCAAGATCAGATAGCAGAAAAGATGGGTAAGTCCAGGTCCTATATAGCAAATACCATGAGGCTATTAAAGCTAGAAGATTCTGAAAAAGAAGCTCTAAATAAGGGTGAAATTTCATCATCACAAGCCAGAAGCCTTCTTTCTTTAAAAGATGAGGATGATAGAAAAAAGGCTCTTGAAGATTATAAAAATAAGAAAACTGTCGTAAGGGAAGTAGAAGAACTATCCAGAGCGAAGGCTGATAAGCCTAGCAAAGAAGAAGGTCCAAAAACTATAGAAAACGAAAAGCACAAGGGTAAATACCTAGACCTAAGCAAGGATACTAAAGATACTAAGGAAGAAAAGCTACCAAACCTTGACCAACTCCTCTTTGATGACTTTGAAGAAAAATTCATGGATAAGCTTTCAACCAAAGTATCTATAAAGAAGGATAAGGATACTTATAGGCTAGTAATAGATTGCTATTCTATAGAAGATTTGGAAAATATTTATAAGAGGCTTGGTGAAGATGATTAATTCTTATTCGATTGAGAAACTCTTAGGAGAGATTAGAAGGCCAAGTGCTAACCCAGGCGGTGGAGCTCTTGTAATAATGATTGCTAATATGGCAGTAAATCTAATCTTTATGATGGATAAGAAGGACTACGGGGCTAAGAATGATCAGGCAAATGTTTCACGTGAAACATTAAATCATATCTCAGACCTACTAACAGACCTTGCTGATGAGGATATAAAATATGCGACAATCTTGGTGGATAAGTGCATAAAGGAAAAAAATGTCGATGAAAAATATTTTATAGATGCTGCAAGGCCACAAATTAAGCTAAGTACCCTAATCTTAGAGGCTATGAAGCATTTAGGATTTTTTCTAGAAAATGGAAAATCTTATACAATTTCAGATGGGGAGATTGCAAATATCCTCCTTAAGGCTGCAATTGATGCAAGCCTACCAACAATTGATATAAATTTAAATCAAACAAATTTTAAGTATAATATAGATGAAGTAAAAAATGAAGCTGAAAAGCTTTATGAAAAAAATCTAATTATTATAGAAAGAAGGAAATCTTGACAGGATTATATATAGGAATGGGATGCTTGGCACTTGTTGTAGTCATACAATTTGCTATGATTAAGTCCCTACAAAATAGAACACGCAGACAAAAACAAAGATACGATCACCTCCTAAGAGGCAATGACCCAGATGTAAACATAGAAGAGCTATTAAATAGGCTAAATGACCAGATAGAATCATCCCATAAGGAGCTAAAAAATATAAATAAAACAGCAGCAGATGCAAAAGACACAACAATGGGCGCTGTAAGCAATATATCTACAGTTCACTTCGATGCCTTTGAAGGACAAAGCAGAGAACTTTCTTTCTGCCTATGTATGCTTGATAATTTTCATAATGGAATTATCCTAACTAGTCTATATGGAGATAACACTTCAAACGTCTATTTAAAGGAAGTTGTAAGTGGTAAGGCTAGGGAAGAATTATCTGAGGCTGAGGAAGAGGCTTTAAAAAAGGCTAAAAGATAAAAAATAACTAGCAATTTAATATATTTTACAATATAATATTAGTAATAAAATTAAGTATAAAAATTAGGAGGACTTAATGGCACAAGTAGGTATTTTAGATCAAGCGATAAAAACTATAGAAGGAAAAAACCTTACCATTGTCTTACCAGAAGGTAAAGACGAGAGAGTTTTGGAAGCAGCTATTAGACACCAAGAAGAAGGTTTATTACAACCAATCGTATTAGGTGACCAAGGAGAAATCCAAAAAACAGCCGACAAATTAGGCAAGAGCATATCTAATATAAAGATATTAAATCCAGAAACATTTGAAAAATTTGATGAATTGGTTGATTCTTTTACAGAAATTAGAAAAGGAAAAATAGACAGAGAAGAAGCAGAATTTATCCTAAGAAGAGATTTAAACTACTTCGGTGTTATGCTTGTTAAATCAGGTTATGCAGATGGTCTTGTATCAGGTGCAATCCACACAACAGCAGACACTATTAGACCTGCCCTACAAATTATAAGAACCAAACCTGGTCAAAAGAGAGTATCAGGTGTTATGGTAATGTTAGGACCAAACGGTGAACAATTAGTATTTGCAGATACTGCGGTAAATATAACCCTAGAAGCTGATGAGCTTGCAGAAGTTGCAGTAGAAACAAGCCACACTGCTAAATCATTTGGTATCGACCCATATGTAGCACTTTTATCATTCTCAACCCTAGGCTCTGCTCACCATGACCTAGCTACAAAGGTTGCAAGAGCTACAGCAATAGCAAGAGACCTTGACCCAGAATTAAGAGTAGAAGGAGAAATCCAATTTGATGCAGCAATAGATCCAAAAACAGCTGCTAATAAGGCACCAAAATCAGATGTAGCTGGTAAGTGTAATGTATTTATCTTCCCAGACCTACAAGCAGGAAACATCGGTTATAAAATAGCACAAAGACTTGGCGGTTACAAAGCCCTAGGACCAATACTCCAAGGACTAAATGCACCAGTTAACGACCTTTCAAGAGGTTGTTCAGCTCAAGATGTATATGAAATAGCTATTATAACAGCAATGCAAGCATCAGAAAGAGCAAGAGAAGCAGCAGAAAGAGCCGCTTCAAGCAAATAAGAAAATATATAAGGGCAATCTTTTTGGATTGCTCTTTTTTTATAAACATTTAAAGAAGAAAGGTGAGGATTATATTTTTAGAAGAAATTAAAAACACATCCAAGTCCGTAATACCCATAGCCATCCTAGTAGTGGTCCTGAACCTCTTTGTGGGAGTGGAAGCTAAGCTACTAATCAACTTTTTTATAGGATGTGTGGGAGTAATTCTTGGCCTGGGAGTATTTCTAACAGGAGTAGAGATTTCAATTTCAGAAATTGGATCTATGATGGGGGATTTTATAGCAAGATTTGATAAGATAGCAAAAGTGGTATTCTTTGGTATTTTTATTGGCTTTACAATTTCAGTTGCAGAACCTGATTTGCTGATTCTTGCTAATGAAGTAACAAGTGCTGTGGGAATTCCTGCCCAAATTATTGTTATGATCATATCCTTGGGAGTGGGAATGATGATTTCCCTGGGCCTATTTAGGATATTTAAGGAAATAAGCTTATCAAATATGATGTGGGCATTATATCTTACAGTCTTCGTCCTAATGATATTTACAGATGATGTGGGTCATGCAATTGCCTTTGATGCATCAGGGGCTACAACAGGAGCTATGACCACTCCTTTCATAATTGCCCTAGGCCTAGGGGTGGCATCCCTTAAGGGCGAGAGGACTGAGGATGATTCCTTTGGCCTAGTAGGTCTTGCATCAACAGGTCCTATACTTGCAGGACTTATCATGAGTTTATTTTCTAAGGGAGGAGATGTCCTAATCGAAGAAGCTGCTCATAGGTCGGCCCTATATAGTGGTTTTATTAATTCTACCTTTGCTATAGTGCCAATTGCCCTTGTCTTTTATATAATGAATTTTTTATATTTTAAGGTAGAAAAAGATGAGCTCAGAAGAATCAGCATAGGAATGCTTTATACCTATCTTGGCCTTATAGTATTTTTGACAAGTGTTGAAGGCGGATTTATGGAGCTTGCAAGAGTCATGGGCGAAGGCCTTGCCGATTCCAAATTCCTCCCTCTAATAGGTTTTGTACTTGGGCTTTTGGTAGTCTTGGCAGAGCCAGCCGTATCTGTTCTTGCCGAGCAGGTAGAGGATGTAACAGGTGGTTCTATACCAAGGAAAAATATCCTAGTAGCCCTATCTATAGGGGTTGCCTTTGCGGTGATGCTTGCCATCTTTAGGATAAGAATCGATGGTTTTGCCCTATGGATGCTAATTGTACCAGGCTTTTTACTTTCCCTAATCCTATCAAGGAGGGTTGACCAAATCTTTGTTGGTATAGCCTTTGACTCAGGCGGGGTAGCCTCAGGGCCAATGACAGCCACCTTTATTTTGGCCTTTTGCCAGGGAGTTGCTGGAAATATAGCTGATGGCTTCGGGGTAATCGCCTTTGTAGCCATGATGCCGGTTTTGACCATTATGATAATGGGTAACTTATATAGGAGATAAGATGCAATTTTTAAGAATAGTTCTTCCGAGAGGGAAGGGATCAGGATTTATGAAAATTCTACAAGACCATGGGGCAAGTGCTATTTCATGTTTTTATGGAGAAGGATCAGCACCAAGCCACATCCTAAATTCCCTAGCCATTGATAAGACCAAGAAGGAAGTAGTGGTCGGTCTAATAGAGGAAGATATAGCAGGTAAAATTATTGAGAAAATTTCAGATAAGCTTAAGTCTGTAAATACAGCTATAGCTTATTCGACAGCTTTAGAGGGAGAAAATAAGATGGAATATGTATGTTTGTATGTCATTGTGGATAGACATATGGGCCAAAAAGCCATCCACATAGCTCAGGACAATGGAGCAAGGGGTGCTACTGTCATCCATGGTAGGGGCGCTGGAGAAGAAATAAAGGGCAGGATATTTTTTAATATGAATATAGAGCCTGAAAAAGACATGGTAGTAATGCCAATTAAAAAAGACCTTGAAGAAAAAATTACAGCAGAAATATATAAGCAGATGGATTTGGAAGTACCTGGAAAGGGTATAATATATTCTGTACCAGTAAACCACGTAGCAGGACTAGTGGAACAAAACAATTAAGGAGCAATAATGAAACAATTAGATACATTTGAATTTAGAGAAAAGGTAGAAAATGGAAGTGGCCTTTGCCTAGTAGATTTTTCTGCAACTTGGTGTGGACCATGCAAGATGCAAGCACCAATCCTTGAAGAATTGGCAGATGAGGTTGACTATAAAATATATAAGCTAGATGTGGATGAATCTAACGAAATAGCTGCCCAATACAATGTAAATGCTGTACCAAGCCTTTTTATATTTAAAGATGGTATCCTAAAACAAAACCTAGTGGGCTTTCACACCAAAGATGCCATAATAGAGGAAATGAGTAAATTCATATAATGAGATATGATATTGCAATAATCGGCGCAGGTCCTGCAGGACTTAGCGCCGCTTTAAATTCTAAGGTGAGAAACAAGTCAGTAATAATTTTTGGGACCGATTCAAAAAAAATTACACAGACTAGGTCCATCAGAAATTACCTGGGCTTTGGGGAAATAAGCGGCAAAGACTTAAATGAAAATTTCAAAAAGTCCCTTGCAGGATATCCTATAGAAAGGTCAAGTAAGAGAGTTAAAACAGTCTATGCCATGGGCAAGTATTTTGCTCTAGAGATAGAAAATGGTGATATGATGATAGAAGCATCATCTGTAATAATTGCCACAGGCATAGAGCTTGCAAGAGATTTAGAAAATGAAGAGAAATTCTTTGCAAGGGGTGTCAATTATTGTGCAACTTGCGATGCAGCCCTCTACAGAGGCAAGAAAGTCGTAATTATAGGCTATAACCAAGAGTCGATTGAAGATGCAAATTTTACATCAGAAATAGTTGGAAAAGTGACCTTTGTTAACATGACAAAAAAGGAAGTAAAACTTAACGATTCTATAGAGGTTATAGAAGGAGAAATCCCATTAGGCTTTGAAGGAGAAAATCATGCAGATAAGCTCATCTTTAAGTCTGGTAGGGAAATTGAGGCTGATGGATTTTTTATAATAAAAGACTCATCCAAGCCTGAAAGACTTATCCCATCGATAAAGCTAGATGGAAACCACATCCTGGTAAATAGGGACCTTGAGACAAGTATCAAGGGGCTTTTTGCAGCAGGAGATATCACTGGCAAGCCTTATCAAATAGCCAAGGCTGTAGGTGAGGGCCAGATAGCAGGCCTTAATGCAGCAAGCTATCTTTCAAGCTTATAAGACTCTCTATGATATTAAATGTAAAATATAGACTTTTTATAAAAAAGCAGTTTAATATAGGTAGTGAAAACACTGTAAAAAGAAATGGAGGAGAACGTGGCAACAGAACACATAGATTTTTTTGAATTTAACAATACAATCTTCTCTTTGATTAGAGAGATTTCACATAAAATAGACCTACTATTGACAGAAACAGCAAATAAGCTAGATCTTACTCCCCTACAGATTAAGATCATAATCGCCCTATTTTCAAGCGATCAAGACGTATCCATTGGCAGCCTTGGCAAGACCATAGGAGTAACTGGGGGCAATATCTCAAATATTTGCAAAAAATTAGAGAAAAAAGGCTTTGTTGTTAGAAAAAGAAGCGAAGCTGATGAAAGAGTAGTAAACGTTGAGCTAACTGAAGAGGGAATCAAGGCAAGCCATGTGGTTGGCGAATATTTTGATAAAATCAGAAAAGATTTTCCAGATGATATGGTAGATTTAAACCTTGAAACCATAGTCTCAGAGCTTAGAGAATTAGACGTATTACTTGATAAGTATATATCAAGGAGAAGTATATGAATCAAAAAGGAAAGAAAAATAGACCCTTAATCTACTATTGGATAGGGGCTTTAATAGTATATTTTATTTTTAGTTTCCTCTTTAATCCGATTGCCAAAAACGACGGAGCTAAGGAAGTAAACTACAGTCAATTTGTATCAATGATCGAAAATGATCAGGTAACAGAAGTAAGCAAGGACAATTTAAAATACACCTTCAAGGCTAAGGTAGATGGCAAAGAAAAAACCTACCAAACAGGTCTTTGGGAAGATACAGACCTAACTGAAAGACTCCTTGCAGCCAAAAAAAGAAATGATAAGCTAGAATTTGGCAAAGACATAGAAACAAGGATGAACCCTTACCTAGCAGTCTTCCTCCAAAGTATTCTTCCACTTATCTTTATAATGGTAATCTTCTACTTCGCATCAAGGTCTTTATCAAAGACTATGGGTGGCAGAGGTGGAGCTGATTTCATGAACTTTGGCAAGTCCAATGCCAAGGTCTATATGGAAAATGAAACAGGCAAGACCTTTAAGGATGTGGCAGGCCAGGAAGAGGCCAAGGAAAGCCTAAGCGAAATAGTAGACTTCTTGCACAATCCTAGAAAATACAAGGAAATTGGAGCCAGAGTTCCAAAGGGAGTTCTTTTAGTAGGCCCTCCAGGAACAGGTAAGACCCTCCTTGCCCAAGCAGTAGCAGGTGAGGCCAAGGTACCATTCTTCTCTATATCAGGATCTGAATTTGTAGAGATGTTTGTAGGTATGGGAGCATCTAAGGTAAGAGACTTATTCAAGCAAGCCAAGGAAAAGGCCCCATGTATAGTCTTCATAGATGAGATAGATGCCATAGGTAAAAAGCGTGATGTTTCAGGATATTCAGGCAATGACGAACGTGAACAAACCCTAAACCAACTCCTAAACGAGATGGACGGTTTTGATGCGACAGAGGGAGTAGTATTACTAGCTGCAACCAACAGGCCAGAAATCCTTGACCCAGCCCTAAAAAGACCGGGAAGGTTTGATAGGCAAGTCCAAGTAGAACTTCCAGACCTAAAGGGCCGTGAAGACATCCTAAAAGTCCACGCCAAAAAGATTAAAAAAGAAGAAAACATCGACTACGAAGAAATAGCCAAGAGAACTGCCGGCACATCCGGAGCAGACCTTGCAAATATAGTAAACGAAGGTGCCCTAAGAGCTGTAAGAGAAGGCAGAAATAAGCTAAGCCAAGAGGACCTTGAAGAATCAATCGAAACAGTAATAGCAGGAATGCAAAAGAAAAATGCTGTAATTTCAGATGATCAAAAGAAAATCATAGCCTACCATGAAGTGGGCCATGCTCTAGTAGCAGCCATCCAAACCCACAAGACCCCAGTCACAAAGATAACCATAATCCCAAGAACAGGCGGGGCTCTAGGTTATACCATGACAGTCGATAAGGATGAGAAATATATCATGACCAAGCAAGAGCTATTTGATGAAATAGTAACCCTTGCAGGAGGTAGGTCAGCAGAAGAGTTAATCTTTAACACCAAGACAACAGGTGCCTCAAATGATATAGAAAGAGCTACAGCTATAGCCAGAAACATGGTCACAATCTATGGTATGGATGAAGACTTTGACTTCATGCAACTAGAACAAATTCAAGGCCGCTACCTAGGTGGTCAAAGAGCCATGATAGTATCAAATGGTACAGGCAATAAGATAGATGAAAAGGTAGGAAAAATAATAGCAAATGCTCACATGAGAGCTATAGAAATCCTAAAAGACAACATCGATAAACTCCACGAAATCTCAGACTTCTTATTAAAAGAAGAAACCATCACAGGTGAAGAATTTATGGAAATCCTTGAAGGAAAGAAAAATAAAGAGGTAAGTGAAGAAAAAATCGCAGACAATACCGATGTAGATGTCAAAGACTTAGAAAATTCTAAAGAAAATATAAAAGAAGAAAATCCACAAGAAGGTCCAAAAGAGGATGAAAAAGTGGAAGAAGATAAGGAAAATAAGAGATTTATAGACTTATCAGGCGATGAAGAATAAGAAAAACCGGCCATTTGGTCGGTTTTTTATTGGGTAAATATATTTATAATGATTTATACTTTTTGAAAATTAAAAAGGCCAATAGATTTTTCCCTGCAATTACTTTATTTCCTTATTCGAGATAGGGGAGAAGCTATTAGATTTTTTAGAAAATAATTTTTAAGAAAATATTTCATTAAAAGAGAAATATAGACAAGCAAAAGAGCTGGAATCATCTACCAGCTCTTTTTGCTTGTCCTAATCATTAACCTTGAAAACCAAAGTGTAATTAAGAAAAGCATAGGATGACCATTTTTCATTGGTTACTGGGACTATCTGAACGAGTTCCCAGCCTTCCTTTGCTTTTTCATTGATGATTTCCTTGCACTTTTCAAAGGTGTCTGTTTTTCCTGCCTTAAGGCCGCCCTCAAAAGGGACTTCGATAAATTCGTATCTCATAAGCTGCCTCCTAGTATTTTTATACCCACTTATAGGGATTTTAGGATGTCGTAGGCTTCTTTTAGGGAGATATTTTGATCTTTTGCCAAGGTCTTAGCGGATTCGTATTCTGGATAGGTGAAGATTTTATCTTTATAGCTAACTTGCTTTGCAAGGTAGTCCTTTCCCTTATAAGAGATTTTGATAATTTCCCTATCTAAAACTGTCCTGTCTAGGTCAAATTTCCTTACACCGATGCTTGTGGTTTGGGTAAAGATTATATCTTCTATAGCTTCTTCATCCTCTGCCTTATAAATTACTGATAATTTATAGGCTGGGCGGTTTTTCTTCATAAAGATTGGAGAAAAGTAGCAATCAAGTGCCACTTCCATAATTTTTTCTAAGGTGAATGCTAAAAGCTCTCCACTTTGGTCATCTATATTTGTTTCAAGCAGTTTTACAGTTTTTTTTTATCTATTTCAATTTCCATGACCCTTAGGATATTGGTTGACTTTTCAAAGTCTTTGTTGCCAGCTCCTAGGCCGATTTTTTTGATTTTAAAGCTTGTTGGGGCTTTTTTATAGAAATATTTGACTATGGCAGCTCCAGTTGGAGTGATGTGCTCGCCTTCTTCTCCTATAAAATTAAGATTTATATCTGAATCAGCTAGGATATTTGCCACAGCTGGAACAGGTATTGGCATTGGGCCGTGGGCACACATTTGGTAGCCGGAACCCTCATAGAGGTCTGAGAAGTAAATATTTTCTACTCCCAGGTCATCAAGAAGGATTGCTACTCCTACTATATCTATGATTGAATCAACAGCTCCGACTTCGTGGAAGTGGACCTCTGTTTTATCAATGCCATGGGCCACAGCTTCTGCATCTGCTATTATATCAAAGATACCGAGGGCATTTTTCTTGATATTTTCATTAAGGTCTGAGTCTTCTATGATTTTTCTAATATCCTCTATATTTCTGTGGACGTGGTCGTGGTGATGGTGGTGGTCATGTGTGTGTTCATGGTCATGATCGTGATGGTGGTGGTCATGATGATGGTCGTGATCATGGTGGTGACCTTCTAGGATGACATCAAAATTATAAGCATCTATGCCATTTTTCTTGACTCTTTCAAAGACAAGTTCGTAGCCATCAAGCTTTAGAGATTTGATGCCTTCGACTAATTTTTCTTTGCTAGCTCCTAAATCTAGGAGGGCTCCTATGGTCATGTCTCCTGCTATGCCTGAATACATTTCAAAATATAGGTCCATATTAATTTCCTTTCGCTATTAATTTATTTATCTGACAGGCTGCGTAGGCTGCTCCGTAGCCATTGTCTATATTTACAACGCTAACTCCCTCTGCACAAGAATTTATCATTGATAGGAGGGCGGTGATTCCGCCAAGATTTGCTCCATAGCCAACTGAGGTTGGGACAGCTATGATTGGCTTATCTACAAGGCCTGCAAGGACTGTAGCCAGGGCTGCTTCCATGCCGGCTATGGCTATTATAACATTGGCTTTTTTTATATCTTCTATCTTATCTAGGAGCCTGTGAATGCCAGCAACACCCACATCTGTGTAGGTTTTAACCCTTGCTCCCAAAAATTTTGCTGTAATTTCTGCCTCAAGGAGGACTGGCAAATCGCTTGTGCCTGCACAAACTATGGCAATTTCACCGATTTTTTCTTCTTCCTTACTAAAATCTAGGGAGATAATCCTTGCAAGTTCGTTGTAGGTGACATCATCTAACTTGGCCTTAACTAGATCAAACTGGGCCTTGCTTGCCCTAGTTCCTATTACAGATTCTTTTTTCTTGGCAAAGGCTTCAAAAATTCTTACCAGGCTTTCATCATCTTTTGATGCGCAATAAATGGCCTCAGGAAAGCCCCTTCGAGATTTTCTAGAAAAGTCTATCTTGACAGCATCGCCTACATCTTCATAGCCCTTGTCATTTAGGATTTCAAGAGCCTCTTCATCGCTTATCTTGCCTTTTTTTATGTCATCAATTAGTTGTTTCTTATCAATCATAGGCTGTACTTGTCCTTTTCTTCTTTTGAGAGTTTTATATCCATTGAACCAGACCTAAAACCCTCCATATCAAGGCATATATAGGAATACCCAAGGTCTTTTAGTTTTTTAACAATAAGGTCGTAGTCCTTAAAAAACTTGGGGAAGTCTGCCTTTTCAATTTCAATCCTTGCAAGGTCATCGTGGTCCCTTAGTCTAAATTTTTCATAGCCAAGACTTCTTATAAAGCCTTCTGCCTTCTCTAGCCTATCTAGCTTTTCTTTTTTGATTTCTGTCCCATAAGGAAATCTGGTTAAAAGACAAGGAGCTGATGGTTTTTTGGCCACCCTGAGGTCAAGCTCTTCTGCAAGGCGTCTGACATCTGCCTTAGAAAATCCTGCCTCATTTAGGGGACTTATAACCCCCAAATCCCTTAGGGCCATAAGGCCTGGCCTATAAACCTTGTGATCGTCTGTATTTGTTCCATCGACAACAGCACCATAACCTTCCTTATCCTTTAGCTTTAGGGCTTCACTAAAGAGGGTTTTCTTGCAATGGTAGCACCTGTCCTTGGCATTGTGGGCGATTTTCTCATTGGTGAGTATGTCAACCTCCCTTATAACTAGGTCTACACCCATTTCCTTGGCTAGCTTTATCGCATTTTCCTCTTCTTCCTTTGTGGTTGCCATGGCCTTAAAAAACATGGCCCTAATATCGTTTTCACTTTCCCTATAAAGGCTTGCAAGTTTCATGATAAGGGCTGAATCAACACCGCCAGAAAAGGCTAGGATAAATTTATCTTTTAAGAGGTCTTTGATAATTTTTATTAGTTTCTCTTTTTTTTCTATATATTTCATAAGTATCCTTATTAAAAAAATAATTAAGCCATATTTTTAGAAAATACAGCTTAATTTATGTAAATAGGTCCACATGGACCTATACATAACAATGTAATCGAGTGTTAACGATAATTGTGATGTATATTCATTGTACTTAAAGCTTAGCAAATTGCAATTAACTTGATTAAGTCTAGATTTTTTTGTGGTATAATAATTCTAGTTAAGATTGAAATATAAAGGAGTTTTTATGAAAAATAATGCGAAAAGATGGATAGCGGTAGGGCTTGCAGTTTTAATCCTAGTTGCTTCCATGTTTATGAAAGACACTAGCGAGGAAAAAGAGGCAAGGGGCTTATCATACCTTAAAGATTTGGGCAAGTCTCAATTATTCGACCAAGAAATAATCCAAGGGACAAATCCTAGCCAAAAGATAAGAAAAATTTCTCTAGAAGGGGTAATCCAAGGCGATGATAATAGCCAATTTGTAATCGACCAGCTTAAGGAAGCAGCAGATGACCCAACTACAAAGGGTGTCATCCTTGCTGTAAATTCACCAGGTGGTTCTGTTTATGTTTCAGAAAAAATCGCCAAGGAAATTAAAAAACTTAAAGAGATGAAAATCCCAGTTTATTCTGTAATGGAAGAGATGGCTGCATCTGGTGGTTATTATATATCTGCCCCTACAGATAGGATATATGCTTCAAATGAGACCCTTACCGGATCAATCGGTGTAATAATGGGTGGTCGTTCCTTCCAAGGACTTTTTGAAAAATATGGAATCAAGGAGCAAAACGTGGTTTCTGGCAAGATGAAGGACACAGGCACCATGGGTAGAGATTTAAATGATGAAGAAAAAGCCTACCTCCAAGGTCTCGTAGATTCAGCCTTTGGCCGTTTTGTAAAAATTGTTTCTGAAGGAAGGAAAATGAGTGAGGCAGATGTTAGAAAGCTTGCCGATGGTAGGGTTTATGATGGAGCTCAAGCTGTAAAAAATGGCCTAGTGGATAAGATTGGCGATATTGACATGGCAATAGATGATATGATTAAGGAAAACAAGCTAGATGACCCACAAGTAGTCGAAAGCTCCTTTGCCAACCTTTCTTTCAGACAACTTTTCCAAAAGGTAGAAGACCTTAAGAAATCTTCTTCTGATCTTGCTATCTTAAAGGAATTAATGGAAGAAAATAGGCAAGCTCCTATGTATATCTACGGGGGAGTCTATGGAAAATAAGAAGATTTATAAGGAAAGAGACTTTGCCTACGCTTACTCATCCTTTGGTATAAGGCTACTTGCCTATATCATCGATATGATGATCGTATCTGCTCTTTTCACCATAATTAAATTTTTTATCCCTCTTGGAGAAGAAGTAAAATTTATGGGTTTAGGTATTTACGCATGCCTTAATATAATCATAAGCCTAGCCTATTTTACAATCACATCCCTAATTACAAGAGGACAATCCCTAGGTAAGATTATAACTGGACTTAGGGTGGTATCTTTAGATGGTTTTGACCTATCAAATAGTCAAATACTCATAAGGGAAATTGCAGGAAGATATGTCCAAAATAAATTGATTTTCCTATATGCCCTAGCCCTTTTCACACCTAAAAAGCAAACTTTAATCGACCTTTTCACAGACACAGCTGTCGTAAGGGAAGACGCCTATAGGGATTTATATGCAAAAGAAATTTAGATAAATTTACTTTTTAGGAAATTTATTACTAATAAAACAATAAAAATCATTAAAATAGCACAAAGATAAGCTTTGACGACCTTTGTGCTTTTTTTATCTATATTTCGCACTAGCCACCATATAAGGTATGGTAAGTATAGATTTTGAGAAAATACCACTACATCTAGTAGTTAGTTTGGAGATACAATGAAGATAATTAAAAGAGACGGATCAAAGGTTGACTTCGAGATAGAAAAAATCAAAAGAGCCATAGCAAAGGCATTTATCTCGGTAGACTCATCTATAAGCGATGAGAAATTAGATAGCATAGCTCAAAAAATAAGGGATACCATCAAGAAGAAATTCCCCAAAGACCACACAGTTACAGTAGAAGAAGTCCAAGACTTGGTAGAGCTTGGTCTTATTGATGAAAACTACTACAGAGAGGTAAAATCTTTTATCCTCTACCGTGCCAAGCACAACATGGATAGAAAAGTAATCTACGATTTTAAGGAATATATAGACGATAAGGACCTTATGGAAATAATAGCCAAGGTCCAAAGAGAATTTGATAGCCAAAGATATCCTATAGAAAGTTTGTATTTTAAATTTGAATCATTCACAAAACCAGACATGAATGAAAAACAAATCCTAGAGGCCATCATAAGGGCTGCAAGTGAGCTAACAAGCAAGGAAGCTCCAGATTGGGAAATAATTGCAGCCAGATTTTTAGCCTACAAGATGAACCTAGAAATCAAGGAATATGAAGAAAGATATGAGCTTTATGATTTCAAATCAAAGATTAAATTCCTTACAGAAAAGGGTCTTTATGGGTCATACATGCTTGAAAATTATACATCTGATCAAATAGATGAATTAGAATCCTACCTAGATTATAAAAGAGATGACATCTTTACCTACTCAGGCCTAGACCTAGTAAGGAAGAGATATCTAATAAGAAGCCATGATGGCCACCTCATTGAAAATATCCAGGAAATGTTTATGGGTATTGCCATGCACCTAGCCATTCCAGAAAAGGATAAGATTGGCTTTGCCAAAAGACTCTACGATATTCTATCAAGCTTAAAGGCAACCATGGCCACACCTACTATGACCAATGCTAGAAAGCCATTTAATCAGCTTTCATCATGCTTTATAGAGACTGTTCCAGATACACTTAAGGGCATTTACAGGTCTATAACCAACTTTGCCGAAGTCTCTAAACACGGTGGCGGCATGGGCATGTATTTTGGAAAAGTCAGAGCATCAGGCTCAGACATAAGAGGTTTTGAAGGAGTAGCGGGTGGAGTAATCCGCTGGATAAGACTTGCAAATGACACAGCAGTAGCAGTAGACCAACTTGGAGTAAGACAGGGAGCAGTTGCAGTTTATCTAGATATTTGGCACAAGGATATGCCAGAATTTTTAGGACTCAGAACAAACAACGGCGATGACAGGATGAAAGCCCACGACGTCTTCCCAGGAGTTTGCGTGCCAGACCTCTTCTGGAGAGAAGTAAGGGATAATATGGAAGGCGATTGGCATATGTTTGACCCACACGAAGTGGAGAAAAAATATGGCAAGGCCATAGAAGACACCTACGGCGAAGAATTTGAAGAATTCTACCATAAGCTAGTAGCTGACAAGGACATATCAAGAAGAATCATGCCAATCAAAGATATGGTAAGATTGCTAATCAAATCTTGGTCAGAAACAGGCACTCCATTTATTTTCAATAGAGACCTAGTAAATAAGGCCAACCCAAACAAGCACGCAGGCATGATTTATTCATCAAACCTCTGTACAGAGATTGCCCAAAACATGAGCCCATCAGAAACCATCTCCCAAGAGATAGTCACAGAAAATGGGGAAAAAGTCATAGTAAATAAGACAAGGCCAGGCGACTTTGTAGAATGCAACCTAGCAAGCCTAACCCTAGGAAAGCTTGATGTAAACAATGACCAAGAGCTTGAAGAAACAGTAAGAACAGTAGTAAGGGCCCTAGACAATGTAATAGACCTAAACTACTACCCAACCCCATATGCCCAAGTTACAAACAAAAAATACAGGGCCATAGGCCTAGGCACAAGCGGATATCACCATATGCTCGTTAAAAACGACATAAGCTGGTCAGATGAAGAAAAACACGCAGCCCTAGCAGACAGGGTCTATGAAGATATAAATTATTATGCCATCAAAGAAAGTGTAGAAATTGCTAAAGAAAAGGGGTCATACGAAGTATTTGAAGGCAGCGATTGGCAAAATGGAGCTTACTTTACAGACAGAGATTATACAAGCGAAAGATGGCAAAATCTTGCCAAAGAAGTCAGGGAAAATGGCCTAAGAAATGGCTACCTAATGGCAGTAGCCCCAACAGGATCAACATCAATAATCTCAGGCACATCAGCCGGAGTAGACCCAATAATGAGCCGCTACTTCCTAGAAGAAAAAAAGGGAGCCATAGTACCAAGAGTAGCTCCAGGCCTAACAACAAAGACCTTCTGGCTCTATGAAAATGCCCACGATATAGACCAAAATATCTCCATGAGAATGGCAGGTGTAAGACAAAGACACATGGACCAAGCCCAATCTGTCAATATCTATATAACAACAGAATACACCATGAGACAAATCCTAAATATCTACCTTACAGCTTGGGAAAGTGGAGTAAAAAGCATATACTATGTAAGAGGTAAGAGTTTGGAAGTGGAAGAATGTGATACTTGCTCCGCATAGGATTTATCCAAGATAAATATATTTTAGGGGATTATCCCCTAAGACGGGTCTGTAAATAATTTTGTGTATCAACCTAAATCCTGACATTAGGGTAAGGGTTGATACATTTTTTATGTATCAATGTTTGTCCATTCCTATAGGAATGGAGCTTTTCTTAATTTTACACAACTTT